>JBGAWZ010000536.1:0-2009 GCA_044227335.1 Candidatus Zixiibacteriota bacterium
GGTTTCGGCGATGTCTGGATGATGACCGTCGACGAGTACTTAGAATCATCTCGCGGAATGCGCCTGAAATACCGCCTCTATCGCCACCCGGTTGTCATGTTTCTGCTCGGGCCGCTATTCATCGTGCTGATGAGTCATCGGCTGGTGCGTCCGGGTTCAAACAGGCGCGAGCGGAATAGTGTCTGGCTTACCAATGCGGGAATTTTAATCGTGGCCACCGCGCTCTGTCTACTGGTTGGATGGAAATCGTTCCTGGTTATCCAATTCCTGTCTCTCTTTTTCGGGCTGGCCGCCGGTGTCTGGTTGTTTTATGTTCAGCATCAATTCGAAGGCGTCTACTGGGAGCGCGACGACAACTGGGATTTTGTGACCGCCTCGCTTGAGGGCGGGTCGTTTTACAAACTCCCGAAAATACTCGCTTGGTTTACCGGCAATATCGGGTATCACCACGTGCATCATCTCAACTCCCGTATTCCAAATTACAATCTCCCTAAATGCCATCATCAGGTAAAAGGGCTACAAATTATCCCACCGGTCAAACTTTTCTCCAGTCTGAAATCACTGCGGTTCCGCCTCTGGGATGAAAAGCGGAGGGTAATGGTTAGCTTCGGTGATCTCAAAAATCGCCGTAAAACTGCCGCCTGAAATTGTTTTCTCTGCGCTTTTCGTGATTGCTCTCGGCCGAATTACCGACTAAGTTGTCCCTCGATTGGTCGCCGGTCATATCATAAAACACCGGCGAAAGATTTCGCAACCAATGAGAGGGTATGGTCATGTCTCATTCTCGCGCGTTTATTACACTTACAACACTCATCTTGAGTTTCGGCCTCGCTGTTCAGCCGGCTACGGCCGATGAGCCCGCCAAGAAAGATTCGGCCGACAAGAAATGGGATGTCACCCAGCCGTTTCTTCCAGCCGACACCTTAAGCTTTGAAACCACCGAAGGCACTTGGATGACCGTCGATGTCTCACCCGATGGCGCTACGCTCGTCTTCGATTTGCTCGGCGACATCTACACTATGCCGATCTCCGGCGGCGAGGCAAAGTTGCTGGCCGGTGGCTCGGCATGGGAGATACAGCCCCGCTTTAGTCCCGACGGCAAACATATTCTCTTCACCAGCGACCGAGCCGGCGGGGACAATATCTGGATCATGAATTCCGACGGCACCTCTCCCACCCAGATCACCAAAGAAAATTTCCGTCTGCTCAACAATGCCAGTTGGCACCCCAGCGGCGAGTACCTGGTCGCCAAAAAACACTTTACCAGCGAACGGAGTCTTGGCGCAGGGGAGATGTGGATGTACAAAGTCCCCGAAGGCGGCGGCGGTGTGCAATTGACCAAACGCAAAAACGATCAGATGGACGCCAACGAGCCGATTTTTTCCCCCGACGGAAAGTTTTTGTACTGGTCAGAGGATATGTCCCCCGGACAGTTTTTCCAGTACAACAAAGATCCCCACGGCACAATCTTCATGATTCGCCGACTGGACATGGCCACCCATGAAATCGACAATTTGATTTCACTACACGGCGGCGCATGTCGCCCACAAATCTCGCCCGACGGCAAAACAATGGCCTTCGTCCGCCGTGTACGCGGCAAGTCGGTATTGTCGCTCTACAACTTGGACAACGCTCAGATCCGCGAGCTGTGGGACGGGCTTAGCATAGATCAGCAAGAGACCTGGACCCTCTTCGGCGCCTATCCGGGATTTGACTGGACTCCCGACGGCCGTCAAATTGTCATCTGGGCGAAAGGGAAACTCTGGCGAGTTGATGTTTTGTCAGGTGCGCTGACCCCCGTTCCATTCCACGCCAACGTCACACAGTCTGTAACCAAAGCGCTCCGCTTCGCCAATGACATCGGCGGTCCGACATTCCTGGTCAAAGTCATTCGCTGGCCGCAACCAGCCGGCAGTACTGGAGCGGCGATTTTTCAAGCGCTGGGATATATCTACACCAAACCTGCGAGCGGAACTCCCGTTCGACTGACTCGCCAAACTGATTCCTAC
>JBGAWZ010000039.1:0-9292 GCA_044227335.1 Candidatus Zixiibacteriota bacterium
CAGAGTTGTCATAGGCGATCAGCAGGTCGAAACCGCCAAGGCCTTCGGCGGCATCAATCTTGGAAAGAATGATGTCGACGTTTTCAAACACGCCCTGAAGAACGTTGTGCTTTTTCTCAATGGTGAGTTCATAGGCACAACCCGGCGAAACCTGCCAGCACACGGTGCACTGCGAGGTTTCAAGACCGTCGGTCACTTGAACTACGGCACAATGCACGCCACCATTGGTGGTGTCAGCAATGTTGCCAGTGTAGGTGACAATACCGGTCACCGGATCAATCGTCACACCAGTCAGGTCGGTCGAGACGATCGAGAAAGTCAGCGGATCGCAATCGTCAGTCGCATTCACGTCCTGAGTCTTGGTGTCGCCAACTGAAATGAATACAGGAGAGCCACCCGGGCAGGCGATGGTCGGACCAACGTTGGTCGAAACGACATCGAACTGACAGGTGGTCGTCTGACCCGAACCGGTCGGATCGGAAACGCCAACAACCACAGTGTGGGTGCCGACGGCCACGCCGTTAGCAGTGTACACACCAGTAGAGGCATCGATCGAGCCGATACCCGAAACCAGCGAGAACACAAGCGGAGTGTTTCCTTCCGCATCAGTGGCGTGAAATGTGCGTGTGAACGAACCGCAGTGGCTACCGGTCAACGGAGCGGCAACGCAGTCGGTGAACTGCGGCGGTTGATTGCGGATCTTCGCAAGAACGTAGCAATACGGGCCACCCCAGGTCGGGAAGGCGTTAAAGGACGGCACAACGTTAAATGACGGCCACTTCCAGGTTCCCGACGGCGGGTAGTTGGAGGCGGAGTCAAAACAAATGTGCTTGCCAGAGTCGGCGGCGGTCAAGTTCAGGATGATCTTGAAGAAGTCGCCGGCATGGTTCGGCGGATACGCAGTCTGAGCGGCATCGTTGGCGGCACCCGAGAACATACAGGTGTCTTTGCCAATGCCGTCGGCGCCGAACAAGTTGAACTTGTACAGTCCACCGAATTCAGGTTTCGCAACATCGCCAGTGGAGTCGAGCCAGATACCAAACATGGTAGCCGGAAGGCCGTGGATGTTTCCACCGTTGGCGGAAGCATGGGCCCAGGTAGCGCCATCTGGCGAGTACACTTGATAAGCGTTTGAAACGGCAAAGCCGTTCGGGAACTTGTTGTCGTACCTAATTGGGAACTTCACAAGGTTGGCGCCACCACCCAAAAAGAGTGTATCGGCCGTCCCGAGAAGTGCGCCGGTGATACCAGCTTTGTTCAGCGTGATATCCACGGTCTGAGCTTGTACGAGCCCGAAACTCAGAAGCAGAAGGATCGCGAGGCAAAATGAAAGTCGCTTCATTTTAGTCTCCTAGTTCGTTAACAATACAATTTGCACTTTAGTTACACCGTAAAACAACCTTCGTGTTTCCCCCCTCGTTGCGCGAAACTTTCCGCCGGCAAATGAGAGCCACAAATCCACCGACAACGGCCGCGACAACAAGTGGTTATTTTACGTACTTTTATTTGAGCGCGTGCAAATAAACTCCCTTACCGACGTCCTCCTTTCCAACTACTACGGTTACTTTCAGTTTTCTATTTTCAGTCATTTGCCCCGGACAGCCGGAGCTGGTCTTGGTTTCTTGCTATTTTCTCAAGTTGCTATTTCAGCCACATAAGTCTTCTGTGTGACTTCAGTTAATTTCTCTCCACCTTGGGAGCATGCTCCCAATTGTCATGTCCCACTACAGCACAATGGGTTAAGTGAAATGTACAAGTAATCAATTAAGGCTGTCAGATCGGCAATATCTATGATCCCGTCGGAGCTACAGTCGGTATTTCCAACCACTAACGGAACTGGCGCAGGACCGTTGAGGAACATATAGGCGATCAAGTAGGACAAGTCGGCAATGTCAGTGTTGGCCGGCAGATCGCCATCGATATTACCGCAAACCCAGCCACCAAGAGCGGTCAGCGACCCGGAAAAGAGCCAGACTTTAGAGGTATCCAACTCGCCAGTTGTATCGATCTTGATGATCATGGAATCATATGGCGCACCGGGGACTTTGACCCACTGCAAACATTGGTTGTTCGGCGGGTGCGGCGGAACCCAGGCGTTACAGCGGTAGTAATTTGTGTCAGGACCTATGATAGTCTTGATGCCAATCGCCGAACCGTTGGGGCGCGAGAAATTGAAAAGCCCCTGAATGACATCGGCGTTGGGCTTGATAATGGCAGTACGGTCCTGCTCATCGGGCAGGACGTTCAAAATGTCTCCGCGGAGACGGAAAAGCACGCCGCCCTGCTGGGGGCGTATCCCCATTTTGGCCCCCGGCACGGAAAGGTCGTCGGCAAGTCCGATTACTTTGATGTCATAGGGCGTACCCGAGACCGAGCGAGTAGTCACCAATTGCCAACCGGAGATGAGCGATCCGGCGGTGTCGATACTTCCGACAATCGCCTGAACGGTATCAATTTCTATGCGCTGGGCGTGGGCCGAATCGGTGGCTACTTCGTGACTACAATTGGGATAACTACCCAAATCGCACTTCCAGTACAAAGTATCGATGACAGTAACGGTGTCGGTTTGAAATTTGAGTATATCGGGGCGGTCTAGTTGCAACCAAAGCTCAAACGCGGCGATGGTGTCTTTGAAATTATCCAGATAAACGGTGATGGCGGAATTAAGCTGACCCGGATTGCCGGTTGTATCGCCAACCGTGACAATGATATCAGGAAGAGCAAAAGCCGTTGAGCCAAGTCCCCCAACCAAAGCAACCACAAGCACTGTTGCCACCACAACACGCCACAGAACCGACGTGCGTAAGCCGAACACCATACCTACCTCCTGACTAAAGGTTGACATACCCGAAGCTGACAGTAGTCCCTGGCCGTGTCTTAAAGACAACCGACAACAAGTCCACGCTAAAGGACAGACAAAGGCCGGACAAACCTCCGGAATTCGTCACCATCAACGTTTAAATTTCTTGACTCGTTAGCAGTTGCTTACGGTGTAAACCTGCTTGTACATCCTGTGCGACCCCCACAGCCGCGGGCAGGATCGAAGTACTTGTTCAGACTTTAGCAATCGGAAGGCGCTGGTATTTGCTTTGTTTTTTACGCTAATCGTTTGACCAACAATTACCGAACGTTATTGGAAGTACCTATCATCCGAGGGCAAATATACATCACCGCCGCAGGTTGTCAACACGTATTCGGGTTTTCTCCTGTTTTTTTATCCGTTATTCACTGCAAACGATGGGATTTCCCCCATACCATTTGCACTCGCGCGCCGACGGCTACACTATGACTTTATGCTCCAGCAAGCGCTACTTCACTAAGTATGTCGACGTATTCAAAATGTTCTTCAGAATGATTCGCACTGCCGAGCTCAACAATCGTGCTTTCTTTCCGAAACCAGGAGCACAGACATCGGGAGCACCACCTTGGAGTCGGAGCACTGTGGAGCACGTCCTTCGCAACTTCATTTCCACCTTGACATTCGACCGCTAAATGTGCTACCCATGCAAGCCAATGCCCCTATCGGTACTGAGTAGATATGCCCCGATTGTCTAAACTAGTTAAGGAAATCATTAAGACCAGCATTGTTGTGCTGTCGATAGCTCTGCTGGTTTTTTTCTATTGGGTCTATCCACTAAATCGCGCCAAGGCGATGTGGGGACGAACCGATCTGGACTCCTATCAGCCCGACTCGCTCTTGGCACGACCCAATAGCCCGACGGCATTTGCAGTTGAAGGTGCCGCCATCGATACTTTCCGGATAGAAGCCGACGGCTCAACAAATCTCGCGGCGGTTCGGATAAGGCGGGGCGACATGCCTACGCCACGCGGTACGATCATCCTCCTTCATACTGAAAAGTCCGATCGAGGCACTACCGCCGATCTGGCCCGGCAGTTGACGGATTCAGGATTTGTCGTAGCCGTTTACGACCAGCGGGCATCCGGTCTGTCCAGTGGCAAATACCACAGCGACGGTCGCATGGAGGCAACTGATTTGGAAACGGTTGTGGCACACCTCGGCCTGCACGATCAGTTGGTTGCGCCAGTCGTTGCAGTCGGTTGGAATATTGGCGCCGACGCCGCTCTGCTTGCCCAAGCCGACGAAACACGGATTTCGGCGGTGCTGGCAATTGAGCCATACCTGTCTACCACCGCTTTCATTGAATCGTATCAAGCCAAATTTGCCAGTTGGAAATTTCCATTTTGGCGGACACTGCTTTGGTTTTGGTTCAATGCCCGCTCAAGTTACGGCTTGGGATTTGTAAACTCAGGGGACGTCGCCGCTGTCGCAGGTCCCGCGACGATCATGTCAGGTAATGCCGATAGAGGCTCTGTCGAGGTCTCCGCGCTAAGAGCAAAGTCCGGATCGAATCTTACATTCCGGCCTGTCGAAACCGATATGAACAAACTTGCCGGAATCATCGTTACACTGGCAACAACTCAACCTGCCAACTAATGATTGAGATAGCCGTATTATTGCCATGACTTCGCGACGTGCGCTCATCTTAATAGCCGCAATGTGGCATCTTCTGCTGACCGCGGTGGTGCTTCCGGTTCACCTGGCGGCACACTCAGCAGAGAGTTGTTATCATAGTTGTGCCACAGAGCAGTTTGAGGATCACTCAGTCGCACCGACGGGACAGCATCATCCCGACGATTGCCAGCTCTGTAAACTCGACAATCATATTCAACCCGCCGAAATCGGCTCCACCGGCACATTTCTTCATATCTCGATTGCGACCGTGGCCGTAACGGTCGCGATCCGGGTCAAATCAACCAACTACGATCTCTTTTCAAGCCGCGCTCCGCCCGCTCACTCCGCGACACAATTTGCTGTCGCCTGATTCTGTAATTCTCGACACACAATCATTTGAACTCTCCGGCGGCCGTGTGCCGCTTTGGAGATACTTAGGAGACGTGTATGAAGGTCGTACTTATTTTGATATGTTGTCTTTTGCTCTTTCAAATATCGGCCTCGGCGCTGACGCAACCTGATATCTCGGCGATCGGCGATTTCCGCGCCTTTACCGGCAACTGGACAGACTCGGCAGGCGCAAAGACGCTTCGCAACGGAAATCTCAACATGGGGTTTGACGAATTGGAATTGATCGTCGCCGGATATCTCAACCCGTACGCCAAGGCCTGGATCACTGTCTCGTCGCCGGGCGACGGTTTCGAGATAGAAGAGGCGTACGCGACAATCTTTCAGGGGCTTCCTTTCAAGTCGGAATTCCGGGCAGGTCAATGGCTGGTCGATTTCGGCAAACTTAACATTTCGCACACCCATGCTTACTCGTTTATCGATCGGCCGTTGGTGCATCGAATCTACTTAGGCGGCGACGGGTGGAAAGACCAGGGGATCAACTGGAATGTGGTTCTCCCCACGCCGTTTTATAGCAAGCTCTCGTTAAGTGCGCTGAAAGGAATGACCTATGAAGGGGAGGAGGCGCCGGAGGACCCGCTGGAAGGCCGGTACACCGAAGCTCCTGTATTCTCAGGGCGCCTCAACATGTTCACACCGGTGGGACAAAAGGGAAATGCGGACCTCGGAATATCGGGAATGTTCGGACGGTACAAAGGGCGCGGCGCTTATGGCACAGGAGACTCTTCCGCTGGGTTTCGCAATCTCTACTCGAAGATGCTGGCGGTCGACGCCAAGTATAAGATCAAATGGGATGACTACACCAACCTGACTTTGCAGGGAGAAGCGATTCTCTCAAAGCGGGACCTATTCACCGACCATTTCGAAAAGCGCAATACCTGGGGCGCATTCGCCTTTGCCGATCTTCATTTTCGCAAGCGGTACAATATAGGGATTGCCTTCGATCGGGCGCCGGGAATCTATGACAACGGCGACGATGACTACGAGCAGAATGTCCCGGCCAACCGCTACAACACCGATTTGGCAGTATTCGATACTAAAAACTCAACAACCGCACTCACGGTGTTCACCGGATTTTCTCTTCTTGAAGAGACTACGCTCTTCCGGTTGGCCGGCCGGTGGACATCATTTTCGATCAACGATCCGGCTTTCTTAGTAGACCCTTCTGAGACGACCAAAAAAGGAGAGTTCACGCTTATCGCGCAGATGCTCTTTTCCATTGGCCCACATAAAGCCCACGAATTTTAGACCCGGAGATGAAAATGAGAAAGATGATTACGATAGTAATTTGTATGCTCGTCGGCCTGACGAAAATTGGGATGGCCAAAGTCAATATTGTCGCGTCGTCATCAGACCTTGCCTCGATTGCCACATATGTCGGTAAAGATCTGGTCAATGTAACGTCGATCGGCCAGGGAAAATCAAACCTGCACTTTGTTGAGGTGCTCCCCAGCTATATGTTGAAAACTTCCAAAGCCGATCTGTATCTCAAGAACGGTCTGGCGCTTGACCAGTGGGCGCAGGGCGTAATAGATGGCGCCCGCAACCCAAAGTTGGTGGTGATTGACTGTTCCGTCGGTATTGACGTACTCGACAAGCCGACTGAAAAGGTTACCGCGCTCCAGGGAGATGTGCACCCGGATGGGAATCCGCACTATTGGCTCGACCCGCGCAACGGGAAGATCATCGCCGCGAACATAGTCGATGGTTTGTGTCGAGTCGATCCGGCCAATTGCGAAACCTACCGGGCGAACCTGAAAACTTTCGATGATCAACTCGACCAAAAATGGCTTGAATGGGAAAACCGGGCGGCGCCACTCAAAGGCACTGAGTTAATATCGTATCATAGCACCTTTGCCTATTTTGCCAGGGCGTTTGGCTTCACCGTAGCCGGGTATGTCGAGCCCCGTCCCGGCATTGAGCCAACCGCCTCCCATAACAGCGAGCTTATTGATCTGATCAAAGCGCGTCACATCACTACCATTCTGCGTGAACCGTATTACTCGGCCCGCACACCCGAATCGATAGCGCGGCAGTCCGGCGCTAAGGCGCTTGAAGCGCCTTCCTCGGTTGGCGGGACAGTAGGCGCAACCGACTACTTCTCGCTTTTCGATGTGCTGTTAACCACTATGGAGAAATCAAAGGAATAACTATGCTTGAGTTACTCCAACAGCCGTTTGTAGAAATAGGAATCGCGGTGGCGCTCATTCTCGCGGGAATTCACGCCTATCTGGGATTTCATGTGGTCAGTCGGGGTGTGATTTTCGTTGACCTGTCGCTTGCTCAGGCCGCCGCTTTTGGCTATGTCGTATCGATATTTCTCGGTGTCGGTGAGCATTCGTACTTGTCATACTTGATCGCTCTCGCGTTCACCATGTTCGGTGCTCTGCTGGTTTCTGTCGCTCGTGACCGCAACAATCTGATTCCGCATGAGGCGTTCATCGGAATTATCTATGCCGGATTTGCGGCGCTTGCGGTTATTGTGCTTGCTCACCTGGCCGAAGGCACCGAAGTCGTTTCGGAGATCACTAACGGATCGATTCTCAGTTGCACGCCGGGCGAATTGATTTTTGTCTCCTGTCTCTACTCGGCGGTTGGACTTTTCCATTATGTCTTTCGAGCGAAGTTCTTCTTGATCTCGGAGAGTCGTGAGAAGGCAGTCCAAAGTGGAATGAATGTCGTCCTGTGGGACTTTCTGTTCTACGCGTCATTCGGACTGGTCGTGACCTCAAGCGTGCATCTGGCCGGGGTGCTGATGGTGTTCTCTCTGCTGGTGATCCCGCCGGTTATTGCCCTGCTGTTCACCACCAGCCACGGGAAACGAGTTGCCCTTGGATGGGTGGTGGCGGGAGTGGGTGCCATACTCGGTATTCTCGGATCGCTTTCGCTGGACCTTCCCACCGCTCCTTCTATAATGGTGGCGTTGATTATCCTGCTCATTCTAGCGGCCTTGGTGCGCGCGGTCACGGGCTGGGGACTGGCAACGAAGACAAGCTGAGTACCCAATTTGCATTCCGGTCGGTTTTCAATATATTAGCCGCCCGATAGGAAAGGTAACCGATGAGCGCTATTTCGATTTCTGACAATATCTGGTGGGTGGGGGTTCGTGACCCCCACCTCCGCGTTTTTGATATCGTCATGCAGGCCCAGCATGGCACGACTTACAATTCATATCTGGTCAAAGGGGAGAAGGTCGCCCTGATCGACGGTTCCAAGAAAGAGTTCTCGCGCGAGTACTTTGATAATATTCGCTCGATAGTCCCGCTGGAAAAGATCGATTACATGGTGATCAATCATACCGAACCCGACCACTCCGGTGCGATTGCTGAGCTGTTAAGCTATGCCCCCAACGCGCAAGTAATTGCCAGCGGCGCGGCCATGCCGTTTGTCAAAGCGACGATCAACCGCGATATGCCGATCACGATGGTCAAAGACGACCATATCATCGATCTGGGCGGCAAGAAACTTGTCTTCAAAATCACTCCCTACATGCACTGGCCCGACACGATGATGGAGTTCTGTCCGGAGAACGGCATACTCTTTTCGTGCGACGGGTTTGCGGCGCACTTGTGCACCGAGTCAATGGTCGCCGATGAATCCGATTTCGACCTGCAGTTCGAGTATCAGTATTACTTTGACACCATCATGCGGCCGTTCACCGGGTATATCCGCAAGAATTTGCCTAAGCTTGATGGATTCGATATTAAGATGATCGCGCCCTCGCACGGCCCGATCTATCGCGACAATCCCCGGGGCTGGATCGACAAATACAAGACCTGGTGCACCGACAAAGCCGAAGGCAAAAATCAGGTAACGATCTTCACTGCCTCCAACTACGGCAACACCCGCAAACTGGGCGAACAGATCTCCGGGGTGCTTCAACAGAATGGATTTACTGTTTTGTTGGTCGACGCCGAAGTCGTTCGCCCGGAACATGCCAAGGAGCATATGGAATCGAGTGTGGCAGTGTTATTTGGTACTCCGACTTTCAACGGCGACGCAGTCAAGCCAATCTGGGATGTCGTCAGCTTAGTGCCAACGGTCTATTGCATCGGCAAGAAAGCGGCGGTATTTGGTTCATACGGTTGGGGCGGCGAGGGACTGAAGCTGGTATCTGATCGCTTAACCGGCCTTAAAGTGAAAGTCTACCCTGACAATTTCCGCGCGCGCCTGATCCCCTCGGATCAAGAGATAAGCGACGTCGTCGAATTCGGCAAGAAAGTGGCGGAGTTTATTAGGGGGTAGTGATCACCAACGGCGATCAATTCGCCGAGCGACTTCACCCTGAGCTTGTCGAGGGGGGTCTGGCACGACAATACTATTGAGCTCGTCGTAGGCCGGGTTCCGATGTCTTTATAGGTCGAAATCCACTGCCGCGCCAACGGCGCGGTCTCGCCGAAGGCGAGAGGT
>JBGAWZ010000040.1:0-9291 GCA_044227335.1 Candidatus Zixiibacteriota bacterium
CAGCGGATTTTGTAGTCCTTCCGACGTATAGAAATGTATCCCCCACTGACCGTCGACTTTGGCCGTGAATCCGAATATGATCGTGGCCGCCAGTCCGGCGAGCGTCACATATGAATACTGCCAGGCCTCGCGTCTCTGCCGGATCTTGTCGACCGACACCATCACCAGCGACCAGATTCCCAGAGCCAGCGCGAAGATCCCGATAATGGTCGTCCAGTCCAGCAGGAATTCGTACACCCACTCCGATGATTCGTGGGGCACGAAATACTGAAAGATCATGAAGACCGAGAACACAAAAACTAATATGAAAGGGAGTTGTCGTTTCATTGGTATTTCCCTCTAGTCCATCACATGGAAGGCGTCTTTGAATTTAAGTAGCCACGACATCCCGTCAACCTGACCGAAATTCACCGCGACAATACCGACAATCGCCAGCACCAGAATTGCCGCTTTGGCATAGTCCTGCGCTTTGAGCGTGCCCAATAAGAGCGGCTCGCGTCCCAGATACGCACTGGCGGCGAACAGTTCTTCGCCGATGAGCGTATAGTCGCAGGCGACCACAAAGAACGGGATCTGCGCTACTTCGTCCGTGCCGGCAATTTGAATCGAGCCGGCCAGTGCACCTGTTTCAGCAAAGATCAGCGACTCAGCGTAGAATTTACCCATGTACAGGTTGGTCGCCGGCAGATCGCGGAGCATGATCCCATTCACCGCCGCAACATAAGCAAATTGCGACTGCGTGATAAAGAACACCGAGTCTTCCTTGAATGCGTCAGGGCGTCCGGCATCCATGTATCCGGTTTTGACAATATCCTGTGCGATCGACATGACAATTGGATCGTAGCACGGCACAATCAAACTGGTTTGGTATTCTGCGACTTTTTTCGACACACGGCTCAAGATTGTAAATGAAGCGAGGGTAGCGATATCCGCCGCCGTGCCCGCACCAAGCAGATACAAAATCGGTTTTCCCATTTCTGTGGCGCGACCGATCGCGTCATCAACCGCCTCAATACCGGCCAGCGGTCGAACGTACAAGTCGTGCCCCTTTCGGGCTTTCTGCACAAACAGCACGGTCAATGCCGCAAAGAACAGTACGGCGATCAACACGGCAATTCGCCCGGTATTAAACCATTGGCCGGAACTTTGCACCGGACCGACGACCGTCGACGCACTCCGTACATTCGGGTCAATTGTCAACGCGTCGACTCGATAATAGAAATCGCAAAAATCGGGGATATAGTCTTCGGCTTCCAACTCACGAGAACCCTGGTTTTCAAAGCGGGGCGTCCCGGAGGGCACCGTACCAACTGATCGCCACTGGCCGTTGTTCGGATAGTCGTGGTGAGCCGCGATCAATCGTTCGGCCAGCAGTTCAAGGTCCTCTGCCGACTTTCTCGACAAGGCGAGCAATTCAGGAACACGAGTCTCGCACATTGCGATTGAATCTCTCGCCCTTTGGGCAGAATCCCCGGTCATCCGGCTCACAGTCGTTTTGAGTCTCCGCTCGGCCC
Source organism: Candidatus Zixiibacteriota bacterium (assembly GCA_044227335.1). Lineage (GTDB taxonomy): Bacteria > Zixibacteria > MSB-5A5 > GN15 > FEB-12 > JACRAV01. The sequence goes on from JBGAWZ010000040.1 coordinate 1,515, forward strand.
GCTCCAGGACCGACATGGTGTCGACAGCTGCACGGCCGCGCGCCCGTTCGACGTTGACACTGTCAAACAGAAACGGAAACCACCGAAAGATGTCATAGGTAATCACGCTTGCCGAGCCCGACTGATCGTCGGCCGACAGCACCCAACTGACATCAATCGCGTGGCCGTGATCGTTCGGCTTGTCCGTTGTGACGACGTTTGTAGGCGGCGCGGGTGGTGCAACCATCACCTGCATTGGAAGAGAATCGCCCGGCGGGCTTTCCTGCGCCACGACGCCCACGGCACATCCGAGAATCGACATCGCGATCAATAGTGTTCGTTGCATATGCTTGCCTTTATCGAAAATTGAAAAGTCAACTTATGAGTCCCAACCAGTCGCGATAGAGGAATGTCAGTCGTCCGACCAACAGCGAAATTCGCCCCATCACGGTGTACCCGAAGGCGGCGCCGAAAGTAATCATCAATATCCAAATCCCTACTCGCGAGGCCCGGCCAAACATGCCGGTATGCTCTTTTGAAAAGAAGAAATAGATAATGCCGCAAATAACACCGGTGAAAATTACCAGATTAGTTACGATCGACAAGAACTGTCCACCAAAACTCAGATTTAAGGCGCTGAAAAATCCGCCTATCCCGTTCCAGTCAACCAACAGCGGCAACATGGTCGAAGAAATCTGCTCAATGAAGTCAGATCGCAAATAGCGGATAAAGTTGAGCCCGGCCGTAGTACCCACGATAAATGCCAGCGCCCAGCGCGAAATCCAGCCGACTTTGGATGACAGCCGCATGAGGAGTAACACACCCAAAATCACCGGGAGCCAGTACATGAAATCCCACGACTCACCCCGGTACTGTACTTTGAAGAAACCGGACAGTCCCGAGGAAATTCTCGGGATCAGATTTCCAACAACGGTCGACCAGAATCCCTGGCACATCCAATACGCCGCCGAAATGCCGACATAGAAATGCTCGGCAAATTTATATACTGGGTTATCCTGATAGAGGAATGAGAAGACCGCCAGCGTAAGAAACGCCGCAAAGGTCACCAGAAAGCCGTTGAGCATCGGGGGGAACCCGGAAGCGCTGGGTTGACCGGCTTTGAATATCCAGCTCAGGATGAAGAGGACGCCGATAACCGACGTCACGATGATCGTCGAGCGTTTCACGCTTTCTGGCTCCTCTTTCGATTCCGGAAAAATACAACATTGCCGATGACTATGAAGATCATCACCACCACATGCGCCAGAGTCTGCGGACCCATCATCTTGATGGCCGGTCGTGGGGTCTCAAGAAATTGCGGGTACACGTCCCCGAGGTGCTGTTCGTATTCCGCCGCACCCTTCACTCCCCCTAAAATACCCAGCAACTGCTTGGGATAATACGGATACAACTGCGGTGAGGTTACGGCCGACGCCCCAGACACAACCGGGACATTCCCCGGATCACCCACATAGAGTACCCATTCTTTCGGTCCCGGTAAGCCGCCGCCCAGCGCAACGATCAAACTGAAATCTTTACACGATTTGATACCGTTCATAATTGGCAAACTGTCCAATTGAACATTGTTGATGTCGGCCGGATACATCTTGCGCAAGTCGGTCACAATCACATTGAGCACGCCCTGATTCCCTGCTTTGTAACCGATATTGGCCCAATCAACGCCCTGCTTGCGATCGGGGAATTCCCGCAGGACGACGTCGTCAAGCGTAATGCGTAACTGACCTGGACCCGTACCCCAAAGCGACATGAAGACTACTTTCAACCCTTTAGCGAAGCAGTGCCGAGTGACGGCGTTGGCCATCGGCTGAATTTCGGGGGCCATCGCCGGGTCAAAGTCAAATGAGATCAAGACCGTCGAACCGGCGGGCTGTTTTTCAACCTGATCAAATACGGCCTTCACCACCGGCGAAATCGGATATTGGAAAGTGATTGGGAACACAATGGGAATGGTGACCGCAAACCAGATGAGGCCAAAGACAACTCGCCGCGCCACTTCGTGCCCGCTGAGGGAGCGCCAGGCAAGCCATGCAAGCGCCGCACCAAGCAGTAAGAGTGCCACGATCGGCACGAATCCCAAACCAGCGGCAATGATTGGCGTCACTTGTCATCCCCCAGATACGTCCGCTCGATTCCGAGAATAATCCGGAGAGACATCGAGGCAACTCCCAGCGCGATTCCAAGCAGAATGGCGCGCTGTCCCGCCAGATTCGGTCCAATCATGATCCAGATCGCCATATTGGGAATTTGCAGGATGTTAGCCGACGGCGGAATCCAGGACGTCACAAAAGTCCCGAAAGCTGTCTGACCCAGAAGAATGATAAACGCCGCTACTAACAGAATCGTCGCCTCGCGATTTTTTGCGCGGAACGCGCGGTACGATGCCGATGCTACGAAAAAAGCCAAGAGCGAGTACATCGTCGAATTGAGCGGCGACAGCAAACTGACGTACATGGTTTGAAACCACGACCCGGTGGCGGTCAATTCACCGGCGATTCCCTGCCCATTGCCTATCTTAAAGAGCCCCGCACTGAGCATGAGAATAAACGCAAAAAGCGTGGCAATTGAATATCCCCAGTCCTTCTTCTTCGCGTAGACTTTCATCAGATGCACACGCAGAAGATTCCCGCCTCCCAAGAAGAACGCGAAGACAGCGATAATATCAAAATAGACCGAGAAATTTTCCCCCCAACTTTCCGCCGGAGGCAGAAAGACCGAAATGATCAATAGCGCCCCGACAAAAAACGTGATGAATAATGGGACTTCGCGCTTCATTGGTAATTCAATTCGTTTGGAAAATTGACCGCAGGCCGTGCCAGAGGGTGTTCATGAATCCGACATTCCACGCCGACCCGATCGTCGCCGCGATAGTACCAAGAATAATGGCCGAAAGCGCGATCGCCTTGCCGACATCCTGCCCCTTGAGCGAGCCCAGTTGTTTCGGCTCGTTGCTCAGATACGCCGACGCGGCGAACAGCTCTTCGCCGATCAGGGTGAAATCGCAGGCGGCGACAAAGAACGGGAGTTGCGCCGGCATGGCTGTCCCGGCGATCTGAATGGCGCCGATTGAATTTCCGGTTTCTGCAAGAATCAGCGATTCGGCAAAAAACGCCCCGAGATAGAAACAAGCCGCCGGTTTTTGGCGAACCATAATACCGTCCACCGCCGCGACGTAGCCGAATTGTTCGTCGGTTACATACGAGACCATGTCGTCGTTGTAGGCGTCGGGGCGGCCGGCGGCCATATATGAGGCCTTGATCGTCTCGCGCGCGGCAGTCATCACCAGCGACCGTGAGACCGGCATATTTATTTTTGTGTCGTAATCGGCGACCACTCGCGACACGCGCCCGAGAATCGTGATTCCCGCGACCGTCTGCACATCGTCCATATCCTGAATGCCAGGGACATACAAAATCGGTCGGCCCATCTCCGTCGCTCGGCCGATTGCGTCATCGACTGCGTCCAACCCGGCGATCTTGCGCACGAACAACTTCTTCCCGCGCCTGGCTGTCTCGATGAAGTAAATGACAAACCCGGCCACAAGACAGGCGATGAGGAATAACCACTTGCGATTGAAATTCAGCCACTCGACTTCAGTTTTGATGCCGGCAGTCGGGATGGACATGGCTGATCCGGATGGCACCACTGTATTAATTGAATACACATACGAAGCGCCCGCGACACAATTTTCGTCGGCAAAGCTGTTCGAACCGACCGGAAGATCAGCGAGTTTGACCGGGGCGCTATCCCCCACCGAACGATAGATCTCGTATCCGGAAATCGATTTCTCCCCTAAGCGATCATCAATAGACGGCACCCAGGTAAGATCGATTCGTGTCCCGTTGTCGTATTTGTGATCGGTCGCCAGTACCGAAGTGGCCGGCGCTACAAGTGCTGAATCAGAGGCTTGTACGGTCGGCGTAGTGGCGATGATCGCCGCAAATAACGCCGCAAAGAGCGAGCGTGATGGTATGGCGCGGCAGTCGGTCACTACTTGATTAACCTCAGCCAATCGGAGAATATGAAATCCATCCGGCCGATAAGCAGTGACATACGACTCATCACCGTATACCCAAACGACGCGCCGAAGGTAACCATCAAAAAGAATATCCCCACTTTGGCCGCGCCCCCGAATGCCCCTTTGTGCTCTTTCGAAAAGAAGAAGTAAATGAGTCCCGTGAAAGTTCCGACCGCCACCACGACATTGCCGATGATGTCATAGATCGACGCACTGTAGTTGTCTCCAAGGAGCGGTCGCACGGTGTCCTCGATTTGTACCATAACATTTGAGGCAAAGTAGGTGATCAGATATAATCCGGCGGTGGCGCCGACAATAAACGCCAGCGGCAGTCGGGATACCCAGCCGATCTTTGGAATAAGCCGCATGAGCATCAAAATGCCCAGCGCCGCCCCTACAAACAATACGTACCAGTCGTCCGGACGGCCGGCCATCGGCGTGACATACACTCCCACCCAGAATTTCTTATACAGATTGTCCCAGAAATACGAAACGAGCCAGTACCCCGCCGACACGCCGACAAAAATCGCTTCGCATATTTTGTACCAGGCGTTATCCCGGTACAAAAATGAAATAATTCCCAGCGTCAGAAACGCCGCGAGCCAGATTGCAAAATGATCGGCCGCACCCATGGTCATTGGCATATCAGGCCGCCGCCTTTCTTGTCGTCGGGCGTCGCCGTTCGTGCATGATATACGCCACATTGCCGATGATGATGAATATCACTACTACCACATGGGCAAACGACTGTGACAACATAAACCGTGTCCCTTTGGCCGGATACTTGGTAACCAATTCAAATTCAGCGGCGCCGCTCATGCCGCCCAATATTCCCTTGAGTTGTCCGGAACGAACATATGGATACATTGAAGTCGTCTGTACAGCGGTATTGCCTGCGCCCATCTTGAATCCGTACTGATCGATTCCCACCAGCACCCACTCTTTTGTTCCGGGGTATCCTGCCGACAAATTAAAAGCATAATCGATATTCGAAAAATTCTTCACATTGCGCACCAGAGGCAGACTGTCATACGGCGTTCCGGTGAAATCGGCCGGGAACATCGACTTGAATTCGGTCCCCATTCGTTGAATAACAAACTCATTCCCCGACTGAAAACCGAGATTCACATAGTCTTCACCGTAAATGGGATTTTTAGTCTTGTACTTATCCTCGCTCAGCACACGGGCCAGCGCCATATTGGCCTGTTGCGGCCCCTGCGGCCACAGCCCCATGATGATGATCTTGAGATTGTGATCAAAGCAGTACCGGAAAAACGACTCAGCCATCGGCTGAAGCTCGGGCGTCGACGGTGGATCGTAATCGAACGAAACCAGCACTTTCGAGCCGGGCTTTACAGTCTGAAGCCCGTCGTACACCGCCTGTACTTCCGGTGTGACCACGATGCGTTGAGTCAACGGCATCGCGAGCGGCAGAACAACTGATAGTCCGACATACAAAAAGACCAATCGACGACTTGCCGGCTTCCCTTCCATTGTGCGGATCAAAATCCAGATCAGCGTTCCGGCGACAACCAGCATCACCACCAGCGAGATACCGGCGCTGAGTAAAATCGGGCCGAACCACTCGTTGTGGCGACCGACATACGCAATAACCGAGAATAGGAGTATGCCTATCGCCATTCCGATCTCAAGTTTGGGTTTTGGCGCTGATTCCATCAGTCACCTCCCAAGTATGATCGTTCAATACCCAAAATGAGCCTCAGCGAAGACGAAACTATTCCCAACGATATGCCAATCAGAATCGCCCGTTGACCGGCGGTATTGGGGAACTGCATGATCCAGGTCGCCAAATTAGAAAGCCGCAACGATTCCGGCATGAATCCCGAGAGCAAATCACCAATCGGAACCCGGCCGAGCATCACAAAGAACGCCGCCAACAGAAGAAGCGTTGCTTCAAAGTTTCGCGCCCTAAAGGCGCGGTACGAAGCCGACGCGACAAAAAACGCCAGGATCGCAAACATAGTTGACGACAGCGGCGTGTAGACATTGGTGTACATCCAGTCAAAACCGGTTCCCATTTTGGAATAGTCCTGGCCCGAGGCGAATCCAATAACCGCCATCACGAGAAAGCAAATCACGGTGATAATCGCATATCCCCAGCCGTCACGACGATAAAAGACTTTTTCAAGCGACATCTTAAACAGATTAAGCGCTCCCAGCCAGATAGCGCAGGCGGCGACAATCGAAAACCAGTCAGAAAACCAATTGCTGAACCGGTTGAAAGGAAAATGGGGGATGAAATATTGTATAACAAAAACAATTCCGGCGATAGCGGTGATGATTAGCGGTACTTCTCGTCTCATGGGCTACTCAATCACCGTAAAGAGTTGGCTGAAATTGTAAATACCAAAGGTCTCAAGAATGATCCCCAGCAGAACCAGCGCAATAATAATTCCCTTGCCGATATCCTGCCCCTTGAGCGAGCCGAGCTGACGCGGCTCACGCGAAAGATAGGCCGAGGCCGCGAAAAGTTCTTCGCCAATCAACGTGTAGTCGCAGGCGGCGACAAAGAACGGCAATTGCGATGGCTCCCCGGTACCGGCGATTTGAATCGCCCCGACTGAGTTTCCCGTCTCCGACAAAATCAGCGACTCGGCGTAGAAAATGCCGAGCAGAAAAATAGTTGCCGGCTTTTCGCGCACGATCATACCGTCGACCGCCGCCGCATATCCGAACTGATCGTCGGTAATATAGTGTACCTGGCTTTCCTGAAAGGCATCGGGACGGCCGGCTTTCGAGTATGCTTCTTTGACAATTTCACGCGAGGTAACCATTACCAGCGAGCGGCATACCGGAACTTCCAGCTTGGCGTCGTACGTCGCGGCCATTTCGGCGACCCGTCCGAGAATCGTCACCCCCGCGATTGTCTGCACATTGTCCATATCCTGCGTGCCAGGGATGTAGTAGATTTTCCGCCCCATCTCGGTGGCGCGTCCGACGGCCTCGTCGACTGCCTCAAGTCCGGCAATTTTCCGGATGAATAGCTTTTTCCCCGCCTGCGCTTGTCGGATATAGAACATGATCAAAAAACAAAGAACGAGAGTACCGATAAAGACATTTCGCCGTTGCCAGTCAAACCATTGGGCGACCGCGGTAACCGGCCCCATAACTCCCGATTCGGAATATCCTTCAAATATCACGCGGCCGTCGGCAACCGAATCGGCAATCGTACGGATTTTGTAGTAATAAGATTGGCCCGAAACACAATTCCCATCGGTAAACTTCGTAATCCCTGCGGTGACATCGCCTACCTCGGCAAACGGTCCGCCTGTGCCCGAGTCAGCCAGACACCTGTAAATCCTGTATTTGCGAACTGACCCGCCCTTGAAATCGTCAGTTGAGATCTTCCAGCTCAGGCCCACGGCTGTGCCATCGTCGTTGGGCTGATCGGCGACAAAAAAATCAGTGACCCCAGCCGGTGCACCGGCCCGCCCGGCTATCATTGACAGTACAGACGGCGCGCTTGAATCTGCTACTTTGATTGAATCCTGCGCCCAAAGCGGGCCGGAAAGAGCGGCAACGGAAATAACCACACCAAAGAGGCGGCGACAGGCGCTTAGTGTGGGGACTGCAATCACTAATGATCCTCTTCCGTTTGGTACGGCGTCGGCCGCACAATCTACAACTTCTCCATTGATAAACGGATTGGCCGCGCTGATCGTCCAGACTTATTCCTCTCCCGCGCGTAAAACCCGGTTCACCATTCCCACAAGACCTGAACCGATCCGGCCCTGTAGTTTG
>JBGAWZ010000537.1:0-2008 GCA_044227335.1 Candidatus Zixiibacteriota bacterium
CGGCACCGTTGCTTATTCCGAGGGTACTTGGACAAACAACCCGGTGATGAACTTGAGCTATCCTTGTTTCTCAACCCAGACGTATTCGCACCTTAGCGCGATCCCAACCGCGATCGGCTATCCGTTCCATACGACACCTTTGCAGCAGCGTGACACGTCGATAACCCTCGTCAACGCCGGTAACGCCGTCGCGACATACGTGCGCACTACCAACTACATTTCCGGAAGCGGCTGGCTTAGCTTTCCCAACGATCCGCCAAATTCTTCGGTGCTTGTTGGATGTACATTCGCCGACACGCTCAAGCTTCGCGTCAACAGCCCTGCCACCGAAGGACTCTATCGCGCACGTGTGGACTTTGCCTACAACGACGGTGACAGCAACTTGATTTTGTCCGTTTTTGTCGATCTATACAACTTTGTCGAATTCTACCTTCCCACCGACCAGGCAATCAATACCGTCACCAATCGCTTGAACGTCAATCAGGGTGGACGCATCGGCAACTACGAGCAGGGCAATCTCTTCACATATACTGCGGCGGGAGTCAATTATCTGCGCGACGGCTCGCTCATCGTCGGTACTCAAGCGCACAGCTTGAGTTGGCTGATCTATGACGGCGCAGGCGGACAGCCGACCGTTGCAAATCCCTACGACCGGCTGTACGCAAAATCGAATCTCGTCGTCGACAATACTAATCCACTGTTTCGCCTCGCTTATGGAACCGGCGTGAATCGCGATTCGACCATCGCGTTTCGCGTTACTTACTATGCTCCGAAAGATGCTGCCAATTCCGACTTTTACTTGGCGCGTTTCTCGATTTATCCCGGTCCCGCCAATCTCGATAACCGCATCGAAAACATGACCGTCGGGTACGCTGTGGATTGGGACATACCGTCCGACGACGGTTCCAGTAATACTAGCGGTGGCGATGACTCCCGCCACATGGTCTACCAGCAGGGAACCGCCTCGGTGCCCAACAACCAACGCTTCGCCGCACTTGCCGTTATCCGCGAAGATGGTAACCCGGCACCGGGTGGATTCGTTTGGGAAAACGCGCGCTACGTCAACCCGCTCAAGGTTTACCAAACTGACAGCCTCTGGAACAAGATGCAAAATATCACCAAGTTCGAAGGCGCCGGTATCATGGGCGATTTGAATTCCGTCGTCGTCGCAGCAGTTCACGAAAGCGTCATTGCGCCTGTCGACTCGTTTAAGTTTGTCGTAGTCTTCGCAGGTCAACTCAATGGCTCGCTTGCCGGACTCAAGACCGTCGTCGACAAGGCCAAGACCTTTTATTGCCAGAACATATCCGTAAATCAGCTTGGTTGTCCGCAGTTTGTCTGCGGCGACCCCGATGGAAATACCATCGTGACAATTTCCGATGCCGTCTTCCTGATCAACTACATCTTTGCCGGTGGTCCGGCGCCGAATCCAATTCTCTCCGGCGATGTCGACTGCAACGCAATTGTCACCATCTCCGATGCCGTCTATCTCATCAACTATATCTTCGCCGGCGGCGCCGCTCCTTGCGCCTCCTGCCCCTAATCGATCTTCCTTCATCCACCGTCATCTGTCAGCAACCGACACTTAACTCTGTTCCCCTCTTGAGAGGGGTGGCTCGAACGCCCGAAGAATGAGGGCGGTCGAGACGGGGTGTGTCTTAAATTTTCCCCTCTCCCTTTCGAGGGAGAGGGGAAGGGGTGAGGGTGACTTGCGCTCTCTTCGCCGTTTCGTTATTCCCTCTTAGCAAAGAGGGCAAGGGGGTTGTATTGCGATTCAATGCCCCTAAACTCCCCCCGCCATTTGTCGATAACAAACTCGTATGAAGAAACTCTTTCTCGTCGCCATAGTTTGCCTGATTCCATCCATCGCCGGAATCGCATCAACTCTCACTGACCTCGACCGCACCGGCACCGCTTTTGTCGCCCCGAAATTCGGATTCACGTTCCCGGTCGGTGCACTCTCGGATGCCAACTACCAACTCATCGCCTCAAGTTGGCGCAAGGAAGG
>JBGAWZ010000041.1:0-9198 GCA_044227335.1 Candidatus Zixiibacteriota bacterium
ATGCTCGCCCTACGCTGGAGTGTCTTCAAGACCAATATAGGCACGGCGATGCGCGCTGTGTCATACATCATGTCGGCCGCCAGCTTGAGGGGAATAAAGATCGATCCAGTCGTGTCATTTACATTTGTGGTTGGATCCAGTTTGGCCGCCGCCGCGGCAGTCTTGTACGCCTCGATTTATTCGAAAATTGATCCGCTCATGGGTGTCTATCCGGGACTCAAAGCGTTTGTGGCCGCAGTGCTCGGCGGAATTGGAAATCTGGCCGGAGCGGCGCTTGGTGGGCTAATTATCGGACTGACTGAAACTATGGTCACCGGATATATCTCGCCGATTTATCGCGACGCGATCGCTTTTTCTATTTTGATTTTGATTCTGCTCTTCAGACCGTCGGGACTGCTGGGCAAGCGGGAGTCGGAGAAAGTATGAAGTCGCTCTGGCAAAATCAGAAGCCGAAACTGCTTTTGTTCGCGGTAGTTCTTGCCAGCGTGATTTTCTCGCAGTTTGCTGACCAGATCAACCCGTACTACTACACGATTATTATCTATATCGGCATCAACATCATGCTGGCAACGAGTTTGAATCTCATCAACGGATTCGCCGGCCAGTTTTCGCTCGGCCATGCCGGGTTTATGGCGATTGGTGGGTACACTGCGGCCTACTTGACATCGGTAATGCATGCTCAGCCGGGGACAGTCGGTGGGAACATCATGTTTCTGGCCGCACTGCTCATTGCCGGACTGGTCGCCGCGATATTCGGCGTACTTGTGGGAATTCCCAGTTTGCGACTTAAGGGTGATTATCTGGCGATTGTCACGCTCGGCTTCGGCGAGATCATCCGCGTGATAATTCAGAGTCTTGATTTCTTGGGGGGCGCGCGTGGATTTACCAGTATTCCCAAATTCACAAACTTTGGCTGGGTATTTTGTATGGCGGCCATTTTGATTTTCATCATCGCCAACCTCGTGCGGTCGACTTATGGCAAAGGGTTTCTGGCCGTTGCCGATGACGAAATTTCGGCTGAGGCAATGGGGATCAATTCTACATACTACAAAGTAGTCGCCTTTGTTACCGGCGCATTCTTCGCCGGCATGGCGGGTGGATTGTACGCACACTTTGTGACCTACATCAATCCTTCGCAGTTCGGTTTTGTGAAATCGATCGAGTTGGTGGTAATGGTCATATTGGGCGGTATGGGCAATACGGTCGGAGTTATTCTCTCGGCTATGCTGTTGACTATTCTGCCGGAGGCACTCCGGGCCATCGCCGAATACCGAATGGTAATCTATTCGCTGACACTGGTCATCATCATGATCACCCGTCCGCAGGGACTTTTTGGCCGTGGTCTGTGGCTCAAAAAAGCCTGGAGTAGGATGTTTGGCAATTCAAAACCGGCGAGGTCGGAATCATGAGCGCGAATATTCTCTCACTGGATCATTGTACGATGCGCTTTGGCGGCTTGACCGCTGTTTCCGATTTGAATATCGAAATTCCGAGTGACGGCCTTCTGGGGCTGATCGGGCCTAATGGCGCCGGCAAGACAACTGTTTTCAACATGATCACCGGATTCTACCGCGCGACTGAAGGGGATATAACCTTCGACGGCAGAAGTATTCTCGGGCTGAAGCCGTTTGAAATTGCAAAAGCGGGAATCGCCCGGACCTTTCAAAATATCCGCCTCTGTCCCTCGCTGACCGTGTTCGAGTCGGCGCAAGTAGCACAGGCCAAGGTGATCGATTACGGTTTTGTCCATGCCGCGGCCGATCTGGCCAAGTGCCGTCGGCGCGAGGCCACCGTGCGCGAGACAATCGAAGAGACACTGGAAATTTTCAGTCTGACCGATGTCATGGACGAGCCGTCGACTTCGCTTCCCTACGGCGACCAGCGTCGTCTTGAGATTGTCCGGGCGCTGGCCACTCAGCCGCGATTACTTTTGCTCGACGAGCCGGCCGCCGGGATGAATCCTTCGGAGAAAGTCGAGCTGATGGAACTGATCAAGTCGATTCGCAAGCGGTTCAATATTGCGATACTGATGATAGAGCATGACATGCGGGTCATTATGGGAGTATGCGAGCGGATTTCTGTTATCGACTACGGTGTCAAGATTGCCGAGGGGACGCCTGAGGAAATTCAGCGCCACCCCAAGGTGATCGAGGCGTATTTGGGAGAGCAGGTGCAATAGTGCTCGAGATCAGCGATTTGAAAGTCAAATACGGCGCCATCACCGCACTCAAGGGGATTACGGTCCATGTCGATCCGGGGAAAATTGTCACCCTGCTGGGGGCAAACGGCGCGGGCAAAAGCACCACCCTTCGCGCGATCTCTGGGCTGGCCAAGGTCTGTGGGGGGTCGATCCGACTTTGGGGACAGGAAATCGGCAATACCCCTCCCCATAAGATTGTCGCGGCGGGTGTCTCTCAATCGCCGGAAGGACGAATGATTTTCGCCAATTTGACCGTCAAAGAGAATCTGGAGATGGGGGCATTTCTGCGTCACGACCGACACGCCTTCAAGGACGACCTGGACTATATCTTCACTCTTTTCCCGCGACTGAAAGAACGGCTCAGCCAGCCGGGTGGGACACTTTCGGGAGGCGAGCAACAGATGCTCGCGATCGGCCGGGCACTGATGGCCCGCCCCAAATTGCTTTTGTTAGATGAACCGTCGCTGGGGATCGGGCCGATTCTGGTCAAAGCGATCTTCGAGACGATTGTCGAGATCAACCGGGAACGCAACCTGACGATTCTGCTGGTCGAGCAAAACGCCCACATGGCACTCAAAGTCGCCCATTATGCGTATGTGCTGGAGACCGGCACGATCACTTTCCACGGCCCCGCCGCCGAGATCGCCCAAAATGAGCAGGTCCGCAAGGCATATTTGGGCGAGAATTGACTTCCCCTTCCCTCTTTATCTGAGTCTTCAACTGCCGTATATTTGGCACTGTTGTTTTTGCGGCAAACACCGGCCCTGTTTGTACAATCGGTGTGCCCCAACAGCTCATTGGCGCGGAGGATTGAGTGACAGATTTCTTTTCATACGATTCAAAACGACTTGACCGTCTCAATGCACTGATTGCGGGAAGTGTATTCCTGATTGCCTGGATAGTCTACGCGATGACTGTCCAGCGGACGATCTCATTTTGGGACTGCGGCGAATTCGCGGCCTGCGCCCGAATTCTCGGGATCCCGCATCAACCGGGGTATCCGCTGTTGGTGCTCTTTGGACGGGTCTTTTCACTACTACCCACGGTTGACGACATCGCCTGGCGGATGAATCTCTTTTCAGTCACCGCCACCGCGGCAGGGGCGCTCTTTGCCTATTTGTCAGCGGTTCGTCTGATCCGGATGTTTGTGGTCGATTCGGAGATGTATCTTGGTCGTTTCATGACCTATCTGGGTGGAGTGACCGGCGCGTTTCTGGTCGCATTTGGCGACAGCAACTGGGGTAACGCGGTCGAATTTGAAACCGGCGGTGCACTCGGCGGGATGGCGATGATTCTCTTTTGGTTGGTTCTGCGGTATATCGAACATCGCGATACCGAACGCGGAACACACGCCATGCTACTGACGGTATACCTGGCGGTCCTCAGCCTTGGCTTTCATCAGATGCCATTTCTCGTAGTGCCGTTCGCGGCAATAGTCTTTATGTTCAATAGCGGGGCAACCCCCCGTGACTACATCATCTTGTGTGGCTTAGCCGCACTGGAACTTCTGCTTGTTGTTCTCTTTTCGCAGGTCGCCAATGGCGCGGCGGTCTTTGCTCTTGTGTCGCTGGTATTGGCTCTGGTGGTCTTTTGGATGCTCCGCGCCAAGCTCAACTGGGCGGTGGTCATTGGCATAGTCGGAATTTGCACGGTCATGATCGGGTACCGCTGGTTTTTGTGGGCGTTGCCAATCACGGTGCTGATCATCATGTTCTTTGGCTGGGTAGCGCGGCGGCTCAAACTGCACTTTGACTGGAAAGTGGCGTTTGCCATCATCCTGGTCGGATTCATTGGCTTTTCTGTCAACGCCTATCTCCCCATTCGCTCCACCAACAATCCGCGCATTGATATGGGAAATCCCGACCGCAGTTTTAACACGCTGGTCAATTTCCTCGATCGCAAACAATACGGCAATCAATCGATGGTGGCCCGGATGTTCGCCCGTCGCGGCGAGATCGCCAATCAATTCGGGCGTCACGCTCACATGGGCTTCTGGGGATATTTCGAAAACCAGTATGCCAACGGCGGCTGGAGTTTCCTGCCGTTATTCGCCATTGGACTTTTTGGAATGTGGAAACTGGCCAAGCGGCGACCGGATGTCGGACTGCCATTTATTATCCTGCTCCTACTCGCTTCCGTCGGGCTGGTGCTGTACATGAATTTTGCCGACGGGACCCAATACAACTATCGCACTGGAGACGCTTATCTTGAAGTCCGCGACCGCGACTATTTTTTCCAGCTTGCCTACATGTTCTTTGGTATGTCCATCGGAGTAGGTGTCGCCGCGTTGGCTAAGACGCTTTACCGGAAACTGCAGGACGGACAGTCACCACTCGGTCGACCGGTGGTGTTGGCCTGTGGCCTCCTGGTACTCTTACCGGCAGTAACGTTTGGGCGGAACTATTATCACAATGACCGTTCGGCCAACCGAATCGCCTACAACTACGGCTACAACACACTTCAAAGTTGCGATAAAGACGCGATCTTGTTTACCTCGGGCGATAACGACACTTACCCGCTCTGGGCATTGCAGGAAGTGTACGATTTCCGCAAGGACATCAAAATCGCCAATCTGTCGCTGCTGGGCGCCGACTGGTATATCTGGCAGAGGAAAGACCAGCACGGCATTCCGATGTCGCTCACCAAAGACCAAATTCTTCTGCAATCAAGTTCGGGCAATCCCGAAGATGTGCGCCCGGCCAAACCGTTCAATGACCGCGCCCGCGGCCGGCCGGCATATTTGATGCCGTATGTAGATGACAACCGCATCGTCACGGTCCCGCAGATGCTGGTCGACGAAGTGGTTTTGGAAAACCGGTGGCGCTATCCGATCTGTTTTACCGCGCCACCATATGGAGAGTCGCCGCTTAAGCTCCGTGAACGGGCGGTCGCAACCGGACTTGTGTATCGCCTTGACCGTGAGCTAGCCACTGTGCCAATCGATGCCGACAAGGGGCTTGAGCTGTACAATACTGTCTTTCATCACGACGGCTTTGCAGACTCGAAAGTCTATCGCGATGAGAACGCCACCAGTGTAGTCGTATCGTACGGATACAACGCCAGCAATATCTTCGACGAATTGTTGCGGCGCGGTGATACAATAAAGGGGCTTGAGCTGGCCGAGTTCATCTTCGCCAAATACCCTGAATACTGGCAATTGCCCCTTCAGGAAGCCGGTGTCTACGACCGTCGTCGCGACAGCGCCGCCTCCGAGCGAGTCATTGTGCGGCTTCGAGATACGCTCAAATCTTTTCTGGCCAAAAGCCCGACCAATCAATCGTACGCCTCGGACTATGGCATGATTTTAGCCGAGATCGGACGTCGTCACAATGATGCCGTGATGATTCAGGAAGGGCTCGACTATATGTGGTTGGCATTTTATGAAAATGCCAACAGCACTTTGGCCTTCCGCAAGCTGGTGTCCACCCTCGGTCAGGTGGGACGGATGTCGGAAGCGCGAAAAGCGGCTGAGATATTCGCGCAGTACAAGATCAATCAAAACGACGGACTGGTGCAACGGATGCTCGGAATATCCGGGCCATCCGGGCCGGTCATGCCCGAAGAATAGCTTTACGGAGGTAGTGTGGTATGACGCTTGAACTCTCTATTCGATTGCTGGCCGGGACCCTGGTTCTGACCTCGCTCCTGCTGGCCTGGCTCGTTTCCCCTTGGTGGTTGATTCTTGCCGCGTTTGTCGGGGTCAATTTGGTTCAGTCATCGTTTACCCGGTTTTGCCCGGCCGAGATGATCATCGCAAAATTGTTCTTCTCCAAACAGAAAACCTGATCGGTAAATACTCGATATATAGGGATCAAATGAAAAGCGGGAATGTCGCGTGGCGACACTCCCGCTTTCTATTTTTTTGATTTCAGATCTTACTGCGGGCAGTTTACGATCGTGTGATACTCCGGCTCGAAATACAGATTCGCGATCAGATCGGACAAATCGGTGACATCGATACCGGCTAAACCGTCGACATTGGCTTCATCGTCACAGCAGAGCGGTTGCATACTGATGAACATATGATCGATGAGCATCGCCAAGTCGGCTATATCGACGAGATCCTGAGGATCGCAATCAACGTTGCCGGTTATTCCAGCGCAACAGCCCGGCGCAATGTACAGCGAGTAGTGGTGGCTCCAATCTCCCACATTCACATTCTGCCCAACCTCGTCAACTTGCCGCACTCTCCAGAAATAGACTTTGTTTCGCGGGAGTTTGTGAGCAACCAAATACTTTGTTGACGGCAGGCCGGATGCCTCGTCGGTGAGGGTGCGGAAGTCGGTGTATTCAGAGAGCTGGAAATCGTACGTTGTTGTCGGGGATCCCGGCGGCAATAAATGAGGCCAGCTGACAATTGGCTGGGCGTTTGGAGTCGGCTCGCCGCTTTGCGGATCGATCGCGGGAATCGCTTCCACTCTGAAATAGTACACAACGCTGTCCACTCCGCTGGCTACAGCGTTTGAACCGCCCAGCTCATCAGTGCCTGTCGCGATTGTAGACTGCTGGGAGCCGTCAATGCCTACCACCACCGCGTACGTGGGCTCGGTCACCCCCGGGACGGCGTACACGACGATGGTATACTCACCCTCAGCCAGATTGTAGTCAATTGTGCGGTTATCGGCAATCAGGTTGTTGTCAGCGTCGAGTTGCCAGTAAAACGAGCCGGAAACGGTCGAGGCGGTCTTGGAAATTTCAAAGTTTTCCGGATTGGTTACGCCAAGGGTAACTTCGGGCGTTCCCGAACCGGCACGATTCCGATGAGCAAACGGCCCGGTCACGCCGGAGTACACCGTAACAACCATTTCATCATTCAGCACGTTAGCGTCGGGCGGCGTGCTGTACATCACAGTGATCGGTGCGGGTCCTTGATATCCACCGGTAACGAAGTCGGGATTTCCGTCGCGATCAAGATCGCCAGTACCGATAGCAAGCGTGCTACCCGGCGCTGTCGGATAACTTGTCTCGGAGATGTGCGGGAAATTGCCGGCGCCGTCGCCATAGAGCACGATGACCCGTTGTTCCGGATTCGTGCCGCAGGAGGAAATGATGTCCAAATGGTGGTCGCGGTCGACATCGGCAATTTGGGCATTCACGGCATATCCGTCAAGATCCTGCGTGAACACCGATCTGAATCCACCCGCGCCGTCACCAAATCCGACAACAAGCAGACTCTTGGACTCGGGTGTCTCTTCCGTCAACACGACCGATGCAATATCCAGCTTGCCGTCGTTGTCGATGTCAGCGACCGAACGAACCGGCGGAATCGGACTTAAGTTGTGTCCCGTGAAAATGGCCGCTGACTGAGTAAACGTTCCGGCGCCATCGGACAAGAGTATTTTTATTGAGTCTCCCTCACCCGCCGCCAGGTCGCTTATGCCGTCGAGATTGAAATCACCGACATTGAGCGAAACGGCGTCGATGGCTATTTGGGCGTTGCCTGCACTTGTCACTATGCCGCCATAGATGATTGTGCCGTTTCCGAGCAGGAAATCTATGTAAGAGTCACTATTGAAATATCCGGCGACGATTGAATTTGCAATCGCGCCTGCATATGACTGCGAATCAACGCTGAACGTCCGGTCGAGATTGTAAAAGACGCGATACACCTGCTGACCGTCGATTCCCCCAACGGTGACAAGATCAATCACGGTGTCGGCATTGATGAATCCAAAGGCGATTGGGGTGCGTCGGGCGCCCAGTATTTTCACCGGCGTTTCAAACGTTCCTCCGGGCAGACCATAGGCTACCCAAAGGCCAGCGACATCTGCCGGTGCGCTACCGCTGGATGAATAGACGATATCCGTGTAGTTGTCCTGATCCAGATCAGTTGTCTGTAGAAACATGATGTCGGCCGAGTACTGCTGGGTCGGCACGAAAGTGGAATCGTTAAACAGAGCAAAGATCGTGTGATTGGCTGTGATATTTGTGAAGGTATAGGACGATTGCTGGCCAACCGACTGGCCGTCGACAAACAGATCAACCAGATACCCCTCACCAGTCGGCGTCATAGTGAATGACAGGTCGGTACCATAAATTGCCGTAAGATTACCGCTCGGCGAGATTTCGCCGTTGGCGCTTGCGCTTGCCGAGATAGTCAGAGTATCGATTACAAAAGTCGCAACGATCGAGTGATTGGCTTGCACATCAGTAAATGTGTAATCGGTCATCGGGCCAACCGAAGACCCGTCGACGAACAGATCGCTGACATGGTACCCTTCATCTGGGGAAATTGCGAAACTCTGGTTGGCGCCCTGAGCTACCTGAACTGTTCCCGAGGGAGTGATCGTTCCGTTCGGACCAGCCGAGGCTTCAATCTCAAAAGGGGCCGATACTGTGAAACAGAATTGCCCACCCCAGCGCGGGCGATACACGGCCGCGGTCCCAGTGCCCCAACTCCACTGGTAGGTTGGCGGCACTGAAATTGAGTCAAGACAAATTGACTTGCCGCGATCGGAGCGATTGAGCAAGACACTTACCGAGAAGGCATCGTCGTATGTGCCGGGATCGAGGAATTTTTTCGGTTCACCAGTGGTCTTGAAAGCAACCGTGTCCGAGGAGATGTCGTCAGACCAAGTTGTAACCGCAATTGAACCATCCCACCCCTCAGTCAATGCGGGTGAGTTGAAACCCTGCACATTGGTCCACCCCGCTCCATCAGGAGATGAGAGTGCGAAAGCGTTTGAAAAACCCGACCACTTTGTACCGTATGGCGGGTTGATATTTTCAACCTCGACATTGATCTGAAAGGTAAAGGTGCCGGTGTCTCCGACAAAGTTACCGCTCACGCCGCTCACCCACATTCGACCGGTTATGACGGCCGGCTCTTGTGTCTCCGGATTGCCCCCGGAATTTTCTGGCGAGGGATTATCTTCTCCGGCTATGGCCGAGGAAATGACGAGCAACGGGAGGAGCAGATTTAGCAATTTTCGCATCGGTGAGGGTCCTCTTTCTCGATCAAGGTCGCAATCGGTCGTGATAAAAACTGTTTGGTAATA
>JBGAWZ010000042.1:0-9171 GCA_044227335.1 Candidatus Zixiibacteriota bacterium
TGCACGACTCAACCGTCATTTGGCCGGTAATCCAGGTGAGCGACATTGGATACTGGTCGGGATGGAACATCACAAAGAAGAAATGGAAGACCGCAATCGCCAGAGTGGCAAGCCAGGCCTCGTAGAGGTGAATAGTCTCGGCAATTTTCACGGTCCAGGCCGGGAGCCAGCTGGTGAAAAAGGTTGGGAACCAGAGGATCGCTCCAGTCAGGGCCATAATGAAAGTGCCCCACACCAGCGCCCAGTACTCGGCCTTTTCGGTGTAATCGTACCGGTCGAATTGTGGGCGATTTGGATTCTTACCCATGTAATATTTGATATTGGCGATCACATCGGTAAGGTCCTGCTTGTTGGGGAGCATGGCCTTAAATTCCACTTTCCCGCGTTTGCTGAAAAAGAGGAACAGGGCGTGGTGTATTGAGATATATACAAGCAGTAAGGCGGCTAGCCGGTGGATAACTCCCCGAACACCTTCGTAGATGCCGATAGAATTCATCACCTTGACCCACCATTGGTCGGAGTATTTGAGCGCAAAACCGGTTACGACCAGAAGAATGAAGGCGATTGTCACTACCAGATGCTGGTAGACCATGCCTTTTGAGAATCGCTCGATGGTCGGTTCGGATTTGTTCGCCCGGTGCTTATCGATCACGAAGCGCGAAACGATGATCATGTTGTGGCCAAGCATCGATCCGATGATAAGGACGATGGCAATGATGTAGATCGTCCTCACCCAATTGTCGAGTTTGCTGAAGGCCGTCACCGCCACGTTGTGCGAATATGACGCGGCAAACTCAGCATTCGCTTTGGGGTGGCACTTCATACAGGTTTCGGTCAGATTTTGGGGGTTAATCGACGAAGCCAGATTAGCCTTCGGAAGTATCTCGTGCGCCTTATGACAAGAGACACAAGTCGCTGCTTTGACCGATCCACCTTTCACAGCCAGGCCGTGGTACGAATCTTGATATGAGGTGAATTGCCCTTTTGCCAGTCCGTACTTTTCGTTGATGCGACGATCGTTGTGGCACTTGGCGCAAACATAATCGGCCAGATTTGCCGAGTTCACCGGTGAACCGGGGTCGCTGATCTCTAGAATTTCGTGCTCGCCGTGACAATCGGTGCAATTGGGGCTATCTAGAATTCCTGCGGCCAGCGCCTTGCCGTGGACTCCCTTACTGTATTGAATGTAGATATCGTTGTGACACTTTGAACAGGTCTTGGGAATATTCATCTTGTTGACGGTCGAGGTCTGCTCGGACGCCTTTTTCAAATCGTGCATGCCGTGACAGTCGTTGCACGAGGCGGCCGATCCAATCCCCTTGCGGATTCCTTCGGCGTGAATGCCGCGCATATACCGGTCGAACGAATCAGCGATACGGACATCGGGGTCGCCCTTGAGGACGAGGGCATGATGGCAATTCGAACACGTGTACGGGAGTTTCATCGCCGACGTGGTCGCTTCGGGATTGCTGTGCGATAGGATTTTATGCGTGTCGTGACAGGATGCGCAGGTGGGGGCTTTCGGATTAGTGGCAACCGCCGCGCCGTGGGCTGAACCCTTGTAGATGGCAGAAACGTCATCGTGGCAGGTGGCGCAATTGACCGGCTGGAGTTTTTCGGCGTGTGGGTAATCTTTGGTCGTGGCCAGGTCGGTATGGCAATCGATACAGCTCATGCCGGCGTGCACAGATGAATCAAGCATGCCCGCAGAGACAAACATGGAAACCTCGCCGCCATCCTTTCCGGTCCCTTTGAAGTCAGGATCGTTGTGACAACCAAGGCAGGTTTCGTTGTCTGCCTGGCCGAATGCCGGCGAGACTGAGAATGCTACCATCGCCACCCAAATTGCTCCGAAGAGCAGTTTTCTACGTATCATATGACAACCTACTGCTTTCATTTCAGTCACTTACCGAAACCGGATAATTGCCGGCTCCTTTCTGTTTATTATCGTCACTTTGTGAAAATAATAACAAACTAAATGGCGTGTCAATATCTATATTTTTCTCCGTGTTTAACCTCTTGTGGGAACGGCAGTTTGCGGGGCGCCGACTGTCGGAGCGTTCTCCGGTTGGCCCATTTCGCGGCCGCGTCTTAGGACACTGATTGCTGTCCCCAGAAGAATCAAAATCGCTCCAGCCCAAACTAAATTGATGAGTGGCTTGGTGGAAACATCCAAGACCAGTGTCTCGGATTCTACAACATTCGTGATGCCGGGAATATCTATGTTAACGGCCTTCTGATCAGCCAGAATCGAAGTGACAGCTACCGGATAAGTGATGCCGTCGACCGAGATGCTGTCGGTGGTTGTGGTCACCGACGACTTGCCGTCGGGCGCGACAGTGTGAATCCGCGCCGGCGAAAGATGATGTACCACTCCGTCGATTGCAGCATCGACGTGGACGCTGACTTTCAACGCACCGGAAGAATCGCCGTGCTGACCCATTTCAAAGCCGGTAAAGGTCAGGTCAACTTTTCCGAATGACCGGGTCTCCCCCTTTTTCAGCAGTGTCGGCTCGGCGGACGGTTGCTTGATATCCTCAGGTGAGAAATACGTGTCTTCCAAAAGTTGTCGCCGTATGAACGGCTTTTTCATCATTCCGCCCATCCGCTCGGAGAAATAGAGCTGAGGGTGGCCTTTGGTCGTGTCGGAGCCGGATATAATGGCAAGATGGACTTCGTTGTTGGGAGTCTCGATACTTGAGGCAAGGCCGTTGTAAATAATTGTCAGATTGTCGGCGGTTTTTGCAGTACCTCGCGGCAGGACAACTTTCTCGCCGGTTGAAAAGACCGAAGAGGCGAGAATGCCGATGATCATCGTGCCGAAACCGAAATGGGTAATGTGCCCGCCTGCCTGCCGCCATCCGGAGGGCATGTGAGTTAGCGTTGTCTGCAGATTGGTGACCAGCGCCACAGCCGCCAGAGAAAAGAACATCAGATGAAGCGGCTCTTTAACACCCGCAATGACGCTGATGACAAAAGCAATCAGCCCACCGGCGAATCCGGGGGCGAGCGACTTGAGCCATGAGGTCCTGACGATCGTAAATCCCAAACCGGCCGCTACGAGAAACCCGGTGACCGCGGTTACCGTTTGTTCATCGCTGGCGATGAAATACATGGCAACTGAGAAAATGATCGCGATGACGGCGATGGATAGACCTTTGTTCTTGAGACCGGAGATCGACACCTGCGTAAAATTGGTAAACGGAGAGATAACCAACAGGAGCGCGATCAGAACCGACATCGGCTGGGCAAAGGCGTTGTAGGTTGCAATGTCTGCGGCTCTTGGAGTGCTGGAAAATGCGCTGGTGAGTATCGGGAGCGACATCCAGAACATTACAATCAAGCCAAACATAAGTAGCACGATCATACCCGAAAACAAGACAAACTCGCGGCCGTAGAAACTGTAGCTGATAGGAGCTGATTCGATCCCACGTGTCCGCCACAACACAACGACTGCGGTAGCGACAACAAAGAACAAGAGAAAACCTATGAGGAGTCCGTTGATACCTAAGTCCGCAAATGAGTGGACACTGAAATCAGAAAGCACGCCTGACCGTGTTAAGAATGTGCCATAGATTACCAACAAGAACAGAAAGGCAGACATCACCAGGTTGGTCTTGCGAAGGCCCGACGACCGTCGCTCAATGATCATCCCGTGTAGTAATGCCAACGAAATGATCCATGGCACGAGCGAGGAATTTTCAACCGGATCCCACCCCCAATATCCGCCCCATCCGAGCGTTTTATAGGCCCAGAATCCTCCCAGGATATTTCCGGCGCCCAGCGATAGGGCGGTGAGAGCCACCCACGGGAAGGCAATTTTGTTCCAGCGCGAATAGTCGTTTTTCAACAGGGCCGCGATTGCGATCACAAACGGCAATGCCGCGGCCGAATATCCGACGAACATCACCGGCGGATGGATGACCATCCACGGGTCACGCAACAGCGGATTCAAGCCGGCGCCGTCGCTAGCGGGATGATCCAAATATGCAAACGGCGACAATCGGATGAGCAAAGTCAGAAAGAAGAGGTTAACAAGCGCGAAGACGGCCATCCCCCAGTACCGATACTGTGCGCCCTTTTTGAGAATCAAATATCCGAAGAGGGCGTTGAACAACAGCCACAGAAGATATGTGCCTTCCTGTCCCCCCCAAAAGGCGGAGATGATATAGAAGAGTGGCTGACTTCGCTCTGAATAGCCGTAGACATAGCTGAAGGCGTAGTTGTGCGTGAAAAAGAGGATGTACAGCCAAACCGAAGCGAGAACCGTCGAGAGTGCAAACAAGTGGTACGCGCGGCGGCCGAGCGGTTCCAGCTCAGCTTTCCCACGCGCTACAAAAGCGAAGGCGAACCCGGCAATGATATTTGCCGCAAGAGCGAACCAAATCAGAAGTGCGCCGGGCGCTTGCCAGTCCATGCTCAGGCACCAACCGGCGCGTCGGCTTTGTCGTTCCTGATATCCTGATACTCGTCACCCTCGCCCTGATATTTCGAAGGACACTTGACCAGCATCTGTTCGGCGACAAAGACGCCGTTGTCACCAGTCTTGCCCTTCAGAACAACGGACTTCGCCTGATCAAAGTTGCCCGGGACGACTCCGTAATATACGACCGGATATCGTTTGGCCGAGACCGTGTCTTTTGCTTCCGGGTCAAAGACCGCGAATTCCAGGCGGGTGTCGACTGAATTGTAATTCACTTTGTCAAAGTCGATCTTCCCCATCACCTGCACCGTTCGCTTGCCTTTGAAGGCCTCGTCAAGAGAAACATATTGGATGGTCGTCTTGAGAAACGCTGAGGTTCCCCAGATGAGAAACACGACTATGATAATGCCACCGATGATGTATTTCGCTTTCACCGCGACTTCCCTTCCAGCTTCTCGATTCGTTTGTCCAGCCGGTAGACGAATATGAAAAGTCCGACCCAGACCAGCAGGGTCACTGCCAATGCGACATAGTTGCCGTCCATCGATTAATCCTTTTCCATCTCCTGGCGTTGAAGGCGTTGTACCCGGAGTCCTAAATTATACAACCAATAAAACAATGTGATAAAGAGCGCGGCCGAGGTAAAGTAAATCGTTCGGACCTGCGCGCCCATAGTGAATTTCAAATTCTTGTCGACGATTGAGTCGGACGGGTGCAATGACGGCACCATACGCGGTACCACAAAGATCAAAAACGGCACGGTCACAAAGGCGAATATCGAATAGACCGCCGAGAGAGTCGCACGCCGCTCTTCGGACTCGATTGCACCGCGAAGGGCGAAGTAAGCGCCATAAATGAGCAGGAGGACGAAAATCGAAGTTTCCCGGGGGTCCCAGTTCCAGAACGATCCCCAGGTGACTTTGGCAAATATCGATCCGCTTACGGTGGCCAGAATGCAGAACACAAGCCCAAGTCCGGCGGCGGTCACCGCCCGGTCATCTTCGACAATGTTTCGGTTCTTGAGAAACCGTATTGAAAAGATCATCGATACAGCAAAGGCGATGACACATATCCAGGCCTGTGGAATGTGATAATAGAAAATCCGACTGGCTTCCCCCAATTGCTGTTGGGGCGCGGGAGTGATGAAACTAAATACGATCATCACCGACATGACCACAAACAGAAGCCATTTCCACCAGTCGCGCATCATTTCACCAATCCTGTTTTCATATGTCGCTATTATAACAGTTAAAGGACCGGAAAAGGCAACATAATTTGCCTTCTTATGCTACTTTTTTCACAAGGTTTGTATGGTTTCCCGCCCGTTCAGCCCGCCCTCATGACTACCACGACACCCGTACTTATTTGCCACACAACGCCTTATGATGAGGCGCACTGCTATGATCTCTATCCCTGACCCCGGTGGAGAACATCCGGGATTCATGCGAACTTGTTAATCTCCGAAATTTTGCGCTCTGAAATGAAGTCCACCCGTGACTAACTCAAGACAAGTTACGGGGTCATATTGTCACTTGTAATGAAATGCAATCGACTGAAGAGCCACTTTCGGCAACAAGCAGAAGAGCCAAGGTTGACCGGGCCAGTCAACTGGCGTATACTTGCCGCCGGATGCTCCACTATAGGAAAATACTAAAATGGAAATGACACGAATCGGGATAATCACAAGCGGCGGCGATTGCGGCGGTCTTAATGCGGTTGTTAAAGGCGCCGCCCAGATGGCCACCCGCAAAGGACTCACAGCGGTGGCGATTCCAAATGGTTACGCCGGTCTTTACAATTTGGTCAATATGGAGTCGCTGGTGGAATTAACTCCGACGCGAGTCGATACTTTCTCCATTGGTCAAGCCGGCTCCGAGGCGGGACACTCGCGCGTCAAAATTTCGAAAATCAAAGACGAGCATAAATACGAACGGATCAAACAAGGGTTGGCGAAATTCGGCATAGGTGGACTGATCATTTCCGGCGGCGATGACACCGGCTCGGTGGTTGTTGATTTGTCCGAACAGGGTATCCCGTGCGTGCACGTACCGAAGACAATGGACCTCGATTTAGTGCCATACAGTGTTGGGGGCGACTCGACGATCAACCGGATTTCTGAGTTCGTTCGCGATCTGAAGACCACCGGACGCACTCACAACAGGGTGATGATTGTTGAAGTTTTCGGACGGTATGCCGGACATACCGCCTTCCGCGGCGGCGTAGGCGGCGAGGCCGACGCCATACTGATTCCGGAAATCCCGGTTGACTTTGGGGAGCTCTATCGTCATTGCAAGAAGGTGTATACACGGCGGATCATTGAAAGCGATGTCAAGGCGGGCACGTATACCATAGTCGTCGCCGAAGGACTCAAGGATGCCTCCGGTAAAGAAATGTACGACGAGTCGGCCGGGGTCGATACTTTCGGCCATAAGAAGCTGGCCGGCGCCGGGAAATTCGTATCGCAGGAACTTGCAAAAATGATGTCGGCCGATGGCGAAATTCGCGAGTTCATGATGGAACAAGGGATGTTTGTTGAGGGGCTCAACATGATCCCGGAGATTCGCACTATTACACCATCGCATCTGGTACGGTCAGGCGACACATACGCCTATGACGTAAATTTCGGCATGGAGGCTGGGGCGAGCGCGGTATGCTTGCTTCTCCGAGGGACGCTCGGTGTCACAGTAACCGGGCATTTCGACGGGCGAATTCACTATATGCCGATCAAAGAGGCAATTGCTCAGCGTCACGTCGACTTGCGCGATGTACTCTTATACGAGCAACTTGGATTCTGTTTCGGCCGGGTCCGCAAAGAGTTCGATCCGGAACCGCTCAAAGTGTCAGGCCTGGTTCAACGAATTTATTAGCCGACGCCTGCAGGGCAGTAGGCTCTCCCCCGCTATTCTACCGACCCTTGCCGTTTTTCATTTACAGATTATATTGTCTTAATCCGGTTGAATTTGGACGATTCACCGGGTACAGTCCATTAGGTAGTCCCTGTCTCCCCCGCCGATGAAAATAGACGACGGATGTGCACAGGTGACATTGTCGCAACCGGAATCAGATCGCGGATTTTGGCATGTTTGGCCCTCACGTACGAAATATGTCGGTCGCTGTAGTTTGTCTGCTGTTTCTCGGCATTCGGACGGCAAACGGTCGCGAAAAGACGGCCGACCCGAATTCGCCTGACTCTGTCACCATCAAATCGGCAACCGTAAATCCCAACCAAACGGCCCAAGTTGGGCTGAACGTGGCCTTCGACGAACCGCTTGCGTGGATTGAAATCACGTTGGTCGTCGATGACTCACTATTTGTCATAGACTCGGTATCGTTTGTCGGAGGATTGTTCGCGGATGGCGCAGGCCAGTGGATCCGGTTGTCACCACAGTCGGTGTCGGCGGTTGTTTCGCCGCCGTCGGGCGACTTTATCGATCCTGCGTCAGGACTCCTTGGAAGAGTATTTGTAACTCCGGCCTTCGGATTGGTCGACCGGACAACCCGAATAGACACGACTACATATTTTCAGAACTTTATTGAGCACACGACTTACTTTGCAGATTCTGCACTTGAATCGTTTCGGCCAGTCGTAACGACGGCGACAATCACTGTTCTGAAAGCGTGTTGCCGCGGCGGGCGGGGGAATATCGACGATTCGCCTGACGAAGTGGTGGATATCAGCGACTTGACTCAACTGATCGGGTATTTGTATCTGTCAACGTACGCGTCGCTCTACTGCTTTGACGAAGCTGATCTGGATCTGCCACCCGATTTGAGCGTGGACATTTCCGACCTAACGAAACTAATAGACTATCTCTATATCAATCCAGGCGCGACCCCACTTCCGAATTGTCCATAGACGATTCCCACGTATTGTGCTCCCGAAACAGAAACGGCCGCGGGATTTCTCCAGCGGCCATACGAATGATTACAGCTGTTTTGAAGCGATCAGTTGCACGAACCAGGCGGCGTAAACGAGATATACAAGTAGTCAATCAACGCCGAGAGATCGGCGATATCGATCCCAGAGAGGCCGTCAATGTTAGCTGACGCCGGACAGCAGGGCGGCGAGAAGTTAATATACAAGTAGTCGATTAAAGTGGACAGATCGGAAATATCCGTTCCGTTGCCTGGGTCGCAATCGATATTCCCAGTCAAGCCGACACAACAGCAGGCATTGCCGATGCCATCATTATTCGCATCTTCCTGACCGACATTGGCCACGAGGGGGCAGTTGTCGCAAAGATCGCCCAGGCCGTCGTTATCGCTGTCCTGTTGATTCGGATTGGACATCGACGGGCAGTTATCAACTACGCAGGTATTCTCAGGATGACCCGGGTCGCCGTAGCCGTCAAGATCGGTGTCGACGCATTGTGCACCACCCGGAGCGACCAACGTTTTCTTCATGACCGAATAGCGGCTGAACTGATTCTGTGCATCGCGCCCCCTCACTCGATAGTAGTACTCCCCGTTGGCGTGATTGGCAAAATTATAGAATGTATCTACAACCGCGTTACTTACGACGGTCTGTCCGGCGAACTTAAAGACAGGCTTGATGTCGTCCAGATAGAAGCCCTCCTCAAACACCGCCGCGTCGGTGGAATAGGTGAAGCGCACGTAGACATCCTGGCCGGCGTAGGCAGTCAGCGGGAACTTTCCCAACACCCAGCCGGCGGATGCGCCGGTGATTCCATTTCCGCGATTGTTGCCGTTGGGATTGGAATTGGTGGTGAGATTGCCGGGCAGTGAAC
>JBGAWZ010000043.1:0-9086 GCA_044227335.1 Candidatus Zixiibacteriota bacterium
TTACTCCTACACCGGCCGCGACCAGGAGACTCCAGAATAAATAAACAAACACGATAAACCGCGACGGCGCCCGGCTGTTGGAAAGCACCGGCAAGAGCGGCACAATTCGCGCCGGTACCAGCGCCGGAATAAACCAGCCGAAAAAGTGCGGTTGCGCCCCAATCGCCATCAGCACAAACGACACTCCGCCGAGCACAAACTTGGACATCACGGTCATGATCGTCCGAAACTGCCAGACAAACAGCGCCAGCGCGGCTAATCCCAGATAGCCGGTGTTCTCCGAGGCCCACGACGTATGCGAATTGTTGATGTGTGCCACGAGGTCGAGATTTCCAAGCAGGTGATGCGGGAATGGCGTGAAGAGCGCCGACAAGTCGACCACAAAAGCATTGTGTCCGCCCATCCCGCTTAACTGGCCGGACATTGCTGACCGCACCATGGGGACAATCAGCGGCGATAAAATTGCAATCACCGCACCAAATGCGACCGCCGACTTGACCGCCACATCGGCCAGCCACCACTTCCCTCGTCTGATCATGAGATAGAGATATGAAAAGATCATGAACCAGGCGCCGAAAATCAGATAGTTCCAGTCGACCAGCGCATTGCAGAGCAGGAAAACAATCGCCAGCACAAGCGATTGCCGGGAATGTTCTCGAATCGCTCTGATGTAATAGAGCACAAAGAACGGAATAAACTGAATAGTCGCGATATTCATGTGATGGATCGCCCGTTCGATATGCGCCGGATTGAACGCAAACAAAAATCCCGCTACCAGCGCCAGCCAGTGATTGCGCAGGAAATACTTTGCCAGCAGATACCCCCCCGCACCCGCAAACACAAACGAATGGAGAATCAGAAGATTGTAACAGGTCGCACTCGCGAACAACCGACTAAGTGCAGAGTACAATCCCGCGTTGTAAAACGACCAGGCATGAAGATAGAACGAATTTCCCTCAGGGTACAAAATGTCATCGATAAATCCAATCCCCTGTTCCCCTGAAAACAAGTGCCGGCTCGCCCAATTCAACGTCCAGAGACACGCCATATTGTCCCCCGGCGGCCCGATCATGTGAGTGGTAAACACGCCCATGATATCATGAAACAATAGCAACGTCGCCGCAGAATAGACTGCCACCGCAATCCACACTCCGCCGCGCAAATCAACCTGCGGAACGACCTCAGCCATTGGCCGTTCACTTCCAATTCGCGCAAGCAGGGCTTGATACAGCTTAAACAAAACAAACAGGATGACAATACTGAGCGGAAGCCCTATGACGGCATTATTCCAGAATCGAGACGATGAGTCGGCGACATACTGCTCCAATGTTCGGCCGTCCACAGTACGTGCCTTGACAATCCCCCCGAATGTCGCCCCATCGTACGCCTTTCGGATAAGCTCTTCGCCAAATACAAAAAATCCCGCGGCCATTACCGCCGAAAGAACCAGCGAAATCAGAAGGACCCGGATAAATATCCTGTATACCCGACGGTCATCCATGACACCTACCGCTATTGTGAAATGCACTCATGACGTGGCCGCGAAGATAGGTCTGTTCAGTCAATAGTGTCAAGGTGCTTGGCAATGACAGGAATCGACGTCTCTGCCTTGCCTTCTCCACTCGGCGATGAAGAAATGTCCTCTCCGTCCGATATTATTTGGGATTGAGCAAATAATTCTTTCATCACTCCAAAGTGATATCCCGTGGGAGGGGAATATGTTTCAGCATGAACGCGCACTGCGCCCGGCCTTGGCCGGTCTCGTCATCGTCTGTTTTCTCATGCCTTTTGTGAAAATAAGTTGCGGCGGCCAGCCGATTGCCTCGATGTCAGGAATGGACCTGGTGCTTGGGAATCGACCCGACGGATCTAAAATGTTCGGACAGGGAATGGACGATCAGTTTAGCTCGAATTTTGGCGACGCGCTCGGTACCCCCGACGGTCAGCGTCTGGCCCAGCCATATCAGCAGGTCGACACAACCGATACCTCCTCGGTGCAGTTCAATACGTCGAATCCCTATCAGCCCGACACAACTTCAACTGCCGGTTCATTCCGCATGACCCCGTCAGACTCCGAATCCGCCGGTTTCAGCGGAGAACCATTCGCCATCGCGGCTTTGGTACTCGCCTGCTGTTCACTCCTCTTTGCTTTTGGTGTCAGCCGAAGATTGATGACAATTTCGGCTCTGTCTGCCGGACTGGCGGCGGTTGCCCTGTTCATTCTCAAAACCAGATTCTCCGGCGAGATGCCTCCGGAGGCGGCTGAAATCATCGTGATCGAATGGACATCGGCCTTTTGGATATCGCTCATCGGCTCCGGCCTGCTGGCCGGATTCACTTTCAAGGTGATGTCGCAGTCCGAACCCGAAATCCAGCGCCCCAGATTTGTGGTCAGTTCCTATCACGACAACCAACCGACCGGGTCCGGATCCCGCTGATTCGAAAACAGCCAAGCTGAAAAGTTCAAACGGCAGGCCGATCGCCTGCCGTTATTTTATTATAGTATGGATGTCAGGCGCGACACGCTGATCGATAACGATCAGCGACCCGTGAGGGAGTCGCCTCCAATCCCGGTCATCAAGCTTCTCCGAACAAATGACCACCGACTTCTCCGGCCCATCTGTTTCCAAAAAGTACAGTTGATAGTAATCAGGATCGTCGGTATGCGCCGACGGCGATTTTTCCCAGTAGCCGTAAAGATACTGACCGTCGGACAAGATGAAATTTAGCGCGGTGAACTCCCTTTGTCGGACTATTTCAAGCCCCTTCGTCAATCCTGCAATACCGCCCGCCAGCAAGTTCTGCTGTAGCCAAAGCAGATATACTTCGGAATCGGTATCCCCTTGTAGATTTGCTCTCTTGCTATCGACATTCGATAGCATCCAGTCTCTGTCTACCGTTCCGTTGTGCCCGTAAAGCCAATTGTCATGAAGAAACGGCTGTGAATTGCACGATGTCTGCTCCCCGCAGGTTGCTTTCCGAAGATGACAGACAAACAATGACGATCGCACCGAACCAGCCAGTGCCGCAAACTTTAGAGACTTTTGTGCCGGACCGGGCGCCTTTTCAAGATGCGCGCACCCTCGGTCGTACCAGCCGATCCCCCAGCCGTGGCCATGTTCCTGCGACCACCCGACCAACGGCCGCGGCGCCTTCAGCATCCAGTGCTCAATCCCTTGCTCAGTTGTCGATATCTGCCCAAAAAGTCTGCACATAGTTGTTCACCGTGAATATCAATGAATATAAGCGAATTTTCCGGATGGAGCCAATTCTTGGAAGTCTTGAAGAATCAACTGACCTCGAAATAGTTGTAGACAAAGCACGCCAACAGCCCAAAGTCCAGACAAAGTCTACAGCTTTACACAAGGGTCAGTTTCCGTGTTTTTTTGCACACCAGAACCCTTGATACAAAACGCCGAAGGCCCAAAGGTCCAGCCACATGACTGGCGGCGAATCCCCAAGGTTGAGCCGCCATGAGTCTATGCTCGATCAGTTTTTGCCTTTTAATCTCAATCGGACAGCCACGTAGAACACGCCGAAGGCCCAAAGTCCAGACAAAGTCTGGCGGCGAAGCCAAAGGTTGAGCCAGTATGGCTCATGGCGGAGGAGGTAGGATTCGAACCCACGGAACCTTGCGGTTCAACGGTTTTCAAGACCGCCGCTTTCGACCACTCAGCCACTCCTCCGTCGAAGTCGTCTCGGTCGGCCCCAACTAACCGAATTTTCGACCAGTCGTCAAGCCACCCCCGTTTGGCAAAATAAAAAAGGGTGCCCGAAGGCACCCTGAACGAGTTGCGAAGATGCGCGTCGTTAGCGATTGAACCGAAACGGCGCGACCGCCGGCTGGCTGGTGGAGCCGCACGTGTCAACATGAACGGCGGAAGCCAAACCGTTTGAGAGACTGATGGTCTGGGTCGAGCCGTTAAATGTCACGTGAATCGACCAAGATCCATCAACGTTAAGGCTGTCCAAATTGCCACTTCCGGTACAGAGAAGACTCACGTTGGCCGAAAACGACATCGACCCTGACAGAGGACATCCTTCTCCGTAGATAGCCGCTGAATCAAGCACTACATCACTGATGGAGCCCGCGTAGTAATTGTCGGCCTCACAGGTAGCGTCGAGCCTCGGGTGATGAGTGGCATGCAGCGTATCCGTTGAGTTCCCATTAAAGATCAACTGGGTGATAGGATCGGCCCAAGGGTTGCCCTCTATCCGCAGAACGCGGTGCCGAACGCCCAGGATTTCATTTTCCCGGCTGTCCCACGCATGGAGATTGCCATGGCCGCGCGCTTCAAGAGAATCCGCCGTACCACGATACTGAACCGGCTCTCCGGCAAGCCAAATCCGGATCGAATCCCATCCGTGAACAGTGCCGCTCTTGATGACCGCCGTGTCTCCATGATACGCCGTGTCCATTCTGTTGTAAGAAAAATAAAAGACATGCCAGCCGTTCTCATACGTGTGCTGGATTGTATCAAAAGTGTTTCCTCCAACCAGAGACGCCCCCGGTGCGCCGGGCGGGCCGGGAATCGTGTTGACCAGATCAAGCACGTTTTCCGCGTCTTCGCCGCTCATGTCGATGACCGGCTGACTTACGTTGTCATTGACAACAGCGGCCGCCGTCGTATCGAGCGGTTGCAAGTTGCTACTGGTCGAATCTGAACCACAACCGGTGAACATCGATGCCGCGATGCCGATGCACACCAGCGAAATGAGTAACCAGATACGCTTCACTTCTCCTCCTTTAGATGAGTTGTTTCTACCCTCAATATATCGGCGACCTAACCCGTAGATTTTACCGTCTCCAGCCAAATGCGCAGTAGATGCACACCGGCAAAACTCCGTCGCCGATTGCAGACTGCAAAGTGCAATCGTTGTACAATCGAGAGGCTATTTCGCTCGACGTGCCTGAGGGCCGCCGGTCAACCCGATATGCGATACCGAGCCGTCGATATTGTAAATTGTCGTATCCCCGGCGTGTAGCGCCGGTGATTCACTTTGAAGACTAAATGTCCCATCGGCAGTAAATTTTGGATCAATTGTTAGATTTCCATTAATTCCCGTCTGGTCCCAGATATCCTGATAGGCGCCGGATTTGTTGTTCCAGACAATATTGTTTGAAAATCTCCACTTTGCCCAGTCGCCGTAATTCCAGACACCGACACAGGGACAAACCCACTGATCGCGCCAACCATTTTCAACTATGATATTATTTATGAACCGTCCACGCGCGTCAATTGACCATGGTGCAATTCCGCAATTGCCGTTGTGAGAAACGACGTTGTTGGTCGCTTCCATTGTCGAGGCGCCAGTAGCAATGATCCCCCAGCCCAAATTATCATGCACCAGATTATTCCGCGCGATCACCGTGGCTGTTCCAAACGATCCTATACCTTTCCAGAATCCTGTCACTTCATTCCGGTACGCCAAACAGGTACCGTCCCAGGTAACCCCGATCCCCGCCCCTCTTCCATCTTTGATGACGCAGTCAGTGACTGTCACCAGCGCACCGCGATAAAGCGCCACGCCGTCCCAGGTGTTGTTCAGAATCCGGCAGTCGGTGATATCGACTTCCGCCCCCTCCCTCGCATGTACTCCTCCGATCCCGACAATCACTGAATCGATGCGATGCGTGTTGTCGCGAATATCGACTTTCTCGATCCGAACATGCGAGTTGCGAATCACAATCCCTGCGTCGGTCGCGTTCCCGTCGACATCCCGCCGCCCGCCCGTAATAGTCAGATTCTTGATTGTTGATCCGAACGAGTTTTCGAAATAGACACCATATCCGGCATTGGTCACCAGTTTGGAGGTCCCTCGGTCGGTGCCGAGAATCGTCAGCTCTTTCCCGCGGATAACAAATCCATACGATGCCTTCGCGCCATCCTTAGGATCACCGCAATTGCCGCAGAGCGGATCTTTAAACGCCATCGGCTTGGCCTCGAAAACCTTGTTGGCGGCCAGAATCAACGTGTCGCCGCTGGCGGCGTAATCGATCACCGACTGCAAATTCGAGCCGCGCTCAACCGTCAAAACTTTGGCCGCAGGACTGGAATGAAGAGCTGCAACAATTGAGAGAGAGACGAGGATAGCTGGCGCGCGCATACGGCACGATAGACCCGTGACGGTCAGCCATC
The DNA here is from genome assembly GCA_044227335.1 of Candidatus Zixiibacteriota bacterium. Lineage (GTDB taxonomy): Bacteria > Zixibacteria > MSB-5A5 > GN15 > FEB-12 > JACRAV01. The sequence goes on from JBGAWZ010000043.1 coordinate 6,141, forward strand.
AAGTTTTATCTGCGGGAAGTGAAATGGCTACCTGATCCGCGGTCGGAAATACCCGGCATGTTCCCGCGGCGGAACTTTGGTCGCTATCTGGTCAGCCGAAATCCACGGATAGTTCTTGTCGTTATTCATGAGCGGGATATGAAAATCGCAGTCGACTTCGCACCCCTCGCCAATCGTGTACAACTTGGTGCCCGCCTTGTCGACAATCATCGAAATGACAAACACGATCTTCCCTTTGTACCCGTCACCGTCGTAGGTGATATATAAATCTCCGGGTAAAAGTTCACGTTCAGAGATTGTATCACATTGCGCCGCGACCGTCTTGTAATTGCTCTGCTGATCGCACAGCTCGAAAAACTCCATGAATTCATCATGACTGGCTGTACGCGTTGGTCCTTTGGTGAAGACCACTTGTCCCTTCGATCCGAATGCCAGTGTACTGCCCAAAAAGTCTTCATACTTCAGGTCCGCCCCCACTGTCGGCTTGATAACGAACTTATCGGGCCGATTGTTGATCTCCAAGAACTGCGCCCACAAACGCAGTGCAATGGTCTGGTCAGAAAACCGCGACTTCCACCTGTTCAGGTGAATTGGACGCGCAACTTTATCGGGCGTAAAGATAAACCCTTGCGATTGCGACCCGACTGCCCGCTGGCTGTGCCAGAGCGGAAGATGCGCCACCCAGCTTTGGTAGGCAGTCAGTTTCTTTTCGGCTATGCGCGCAAATCCCGTCGGCCACTGAAATTCCGACTCAGCCGAAAAGACACTGTCTTTCATGATCATATACGGATATTTTTCGCGGTACCAGGGGTAACTGTGATCAGGAGCAACTTTGACCCGCGCAATCCCCATCAGCTTAGTCGCGTCATCCTGATCCGCCGCAAACGCAATAGAGTACAAGGCAAATACCAACAAACAAATCAGCCGAGTCTTCATTTCTGTTTCATTTCCTCCCAAAGCCGGTACGCGCGGCGCACATGCGGAATCGTGATCGATCCGCCAACCACCAACCCGATAGACATGGTCTCGTCAAATTCCTGATCGTTCACCTGTTCCTCTTTGGCCCGAATGACATGGTACGAAATGCAGTCGTCACAGCGTAGCACCAGCGACGCTACCAGTCCCAGTAGTTCCTTGGTCTTGGCAGGAAGGGCACCGTCTCTGTAGACGGCCGAATCGATTCCGAAGAACCGCTTGATATTGAGATCCTCCCGCCCGAGGACAATAGCGTTGAGCTTGGCGCGTTCGTCATTAAACTCTTGTACACGATCAGCCATATTTCTCTCCCGAAATTTGAGGTGGAATATACGGGGATTCAACACCGGCCACAACTGCAGGGCTCGCCTACGCACATGGCGTTGCGAGGAGTGAGGTTACACTGAGCTTGTGGGTCTCTTGCGACTTCACCCTGAGGTTGTCGAAGGGTCTTTGAGTTCATTTCACAGCGCCCCAACTCCTGTGCGCGGCACGAATCCTTCGTGCCCGCGTCATGCGGCAGGCATCCTGCCTGCCCGCCCTAGTAGCCCACGATTTATGGTGGATTTCTCTTCTAGATTCTTAGGGCGGGTCCTTCTTAGAACCCGCCATCTTTTGTAGGTCGAAACCCCTGCGGTTTCGACATCTTGGCCTACCTCTTGTCACCCCGGCTTCCCGCTTGTCACCCCGGGCGAAGACCCGGGGCCCTGCCCTCAATACGACGAATGCGGCGACCTCGATTTTCCTAAATTCTTCGTAGGGCAGGCTCGTCATAATAAAGCCTGCACTGTTTGGCAGACTGCTTAGTTCAATGCAAGTGGGGTGTCCTTCTTAGAACCCGCCATCTTCTGCGGTTCCCGTGTAGGTCGGGGCCCGTGCGTTCCCGATATCTTGGCATTGTAAGGAATCTCAACCCAACGCACGCGTCAGGGCACCCGGCAAGGAGTTGCACAAAGATGGAAATCCGCATAATTTGGTTCGAAGTTCCATTAATTCGCTTAGATGCAAGATCTTCTGTAAAGTGGTTTTAAGCGAGGGTTAAGCATGGGTAGTGACAAAATTGAATTTAATCATCGACCTCTCAATTTACCAACCATAGACAGACCTAGAGGCTCCGAGGACGAGTTTTGGATAGACTTAATGACAGTTGGCAATGAACTTCGAACAACAATAGCTGAATGTGCTGCCATCGAGCCTACCATCACCCAATTCGACAAAGTTAGTCAAGCTGTGCTCAGGGGGTCAATTGTCAGACTCTTCAAATTGTTTGACACTTACTTGTTGTTAATTAGCGAGCATCGAATGGAAATGGCAATGATTTTTGCCAGGTGTGCCTATGACACGGCTATTGATTTGATCTATTGGTGTCAAGAGGGGGACCAGGCGAAAGTAGTGGAGTTTATCGAAACGTCGCTCGCAGTTAGCAAGAAGATCTTTGAAGAGATCGAGGAAGATGAAAGACAGTCACGGGGTGGAAACCGAGACGTGGGGGCGAGAATTAAGTCATCCATTTTGGAAGATTTTGCCGCCGCACAACGAAATATTTTAGATATAGACTCGAGAAACTGGCGTCGAAGCTTGAGTGTCGCCGATCGGGCAAAGGCCGTAGGTCTGGGCGACACCTACACGTTCTTGTTTAGGAGCCTAAGTCGGCCGGTGCATGGGAGCTGGTCAGAGTTCATGAAGTACCACTTGGTTGAAGACCATGGCAATTACTCACCCAATCTTGAATTTGCAATTCCTCGTCCACAAATTATGAGTAGCATCCCAGTGCTAGTTGCATTGGCAACTCAAGAATATGTGATCAGAAATCTCGGTGATCAAGTGATGGAGAAGAGGTTGGCCGACATCGTCGATTGGTTTAACAGTATGTCTCAACAACATGAGATTTATCTAAAGCAATAGGGCCGTCAGCCTTTCGACCCAAAATCGACTTCCACCGCTTACAGCAACCGCGCCTTTTTCAGCGCC
>JBGAWZ010000538.1:0-3691 GCA_044227335.1 Candidatus Zixiibacteriota bacterium
AAAACTGGTCATGCGTACAATTCGTACCTCGACGGCCTTTCTCTTGGCGCTGAATTCAAAGATGTGAATCTCACGGCCGAGACATTCAATCAGGATGGCCGAACGATGTTCGCGTTCCACGGATTTCGGACGGGGTATATCAGTCCGATCGGGTATTTAGTGGGTGCATCCTATCAACATCCTGAGAAAATCAACGGATCAACCGGCGCATACCCCAGAGCAAAGGCTATGTTCGGTGCAGTCAACTGGGACAGGATTACGCTTTCCGGCGAATATGATTTGATCGGCAATGGCAATGACTCGGCCGCGTTTTATGTGGCGGCCACCGCCCGCATTGTTTGGGGACTGTATCTGACGGGCGAGTACAATTACTTTGATCCAAGCCGCAGATACACCAGCGGATTTGAACGGTTCACGCGCTTCTCGATCGATTTCTATCCGGTGCCGTATATGAAAATCAGACCGTCGATCTCGCACTATAAACCGGCGTTTCACGGCGAGACCGATGATTTCTTCGTGCAATTCCACGTTGGTTACTGACAGCAGATGGCGATGAGACAGTTGCGACTATCACTATTATTCGCCGGGAGTGTGGCGATGACTTCGTGTGCAGATATGGGAAATGGCCCTGACCCGAATCCGCCTCAGCCACCCGGACCGCAGATCAGTTTTCAGACGTCGATTTATCCGACACTCGATACGTATTGCAAAGGATGTCACGGTGGTTCGAACGGATTTTTTGTGACGTCAGTGACTGAACTCAAGACGACCGGGGACCATCAACCAAATATCATTCCCGGCGATGGCGCCGGATCGAATATCGTAAGGAAATTGTCTCCGGGACCACCGTTTGGAGAGAGAATGCCGTTTGGAGGACCATACATGTCTGCTGAGTTCATAGATACTCTTCGCATGTGGATTGATCAAGGAGCGAAAGACAACTAATGAGAAAGACGACCATACAATTTCTGTTTGTGACTTTCGTCATGATCGTTGCCGCATGTTCGGCGAGTTCAGAGACTTACCACGCATCGTCGACACCGGCCACCGACACGGTTCATTTTCAATCGTCGGCCAAACTCGAATTTGTCGAAGGTCTGACCAACAATATTGTCGGATCGGTCGACGTGAATCCGGACAGCTCTATTGGAAACACCAAGGGGCTATTCAGGGTCGATCTCCGCACCATGACCACCGGGATTGATCTCCGCGACGAACATATGCGAACGCGGCATCTGGAGACTGACAAGTATCCGTACGCATTCTTCGAAATATCGTCCATCGCCAACTCACCGGCTCAATTGGTACCTGATTCGACGTATCAACTGACAGCGGCCGGCAAATTCTACATTCATGGAATATGGCGATCAATAAGCGTAGCGACCGCTGTTCGCAAAACCGGAAATGCGGGGTCCGAGGCGCTCTCTGTTCGCGCTCGATTTGCGATTAAGCTCGACGAATTCGGAATTCCCCGCCCGAAAGCACTCTTTCTCAAATTGGCTGAGACCATAAATGTCGAGGTTATCTTCACCGCCGCCAATAACTTGCCCTCCACCGAGATAGCTCTGCCCGACTGGCCCGAGAAGAAGTGATCTGTGCGCCGGTTTTTTGCTGGCATGACCTCGTGATTCGGAGTATACTTTGACAGAATCCGCAACCCGTAAGGAGCATCGGTTGGACAGCCGAATCTGGGAAATAGTCTTCTACCTGATGGACAATCTCCGCACCAGCGCAGCGGAACCGTCCTCGTTTTCAGAAATCTCCGGCGATCTGCGAAGTCTGGGGTACTCGGAGGACGAAATTTCGTCGGCCTATAGCTGGATGCTTGACAACGTCACCGGCTCACATCCAAAGCATACGCATATCTGATGTCCCGCACCCACAGCGGAGAGTTCGACGGCCAACTGCTGGAAGAACTCCTCGACCGGGTCGAATTTCTAGGCACGATGCCGGTAGATGTCGACCAGCTTGAGTCAATCGCCCAGGCAGTCGAATCGGAAATGCCCGAACAATACTATTCTGATACATCTACTGATCTGGTGAATTGACATGTCGCTGGCCGGGAAGAAGATTACGATCGGCCTGACCGGCGGGATCGCCTGTTACAAAGTCCCCAATCTGGTTCGGCTCTTAATCAAGCAAAAAGCTGACGTGCATGTCCTGATGACCGAGTCGGCGACCAAATTCATCACGCCGCTGACGCTTGAGACGGTTTCCAATCATCCGGTTGAATGGCAGATGTTTCCCGAGGCGCGGTACATCGCCACTCGACATATTGATCTGGCCGGATGGCCTGATTTGTTTGTCATCGCCCCGGCCACTGCAAATTTTCTTGGCAAGGTCGCGAGTGGCGTTTCCGATGATCTTCTGACTACTATCATTTGCGCGACCACCAAGCCTATCCTAATTGCCCCGGCGATGAATCCGAACATGTGGCGCAACAAAGTCACCCAGCGGAATTACCGGTATCTGGTCGACGGGCTGAAATTCCAAAGTATCGGTCCGGCACAGGGAGAAATGGCCTGTGAAGACTGGGGGGTTGGGCGAATGTCTGAACCGGAAGAAATCTTTGCGGCTATCGACGCCTTCTTTGCGAAGGGGTCAAAAAAAAAAGTTTTAGACGGTAAGCGGATCCTGGTCACCGCCGGACCCTGCCGCGAGGCGATTGATCCGGTCAGATATATTTCCAACAGATCATCGGGTAAGATGGGGTATGCGCTGGCGCAGGCCGCGCTCGATTTGGGAGCCGAGGTCACTCTTATCTCTGGTCCAACCGATTTGAACCCGCCAATGAACGCGTCGTTTGTAAGTGTTGAAACAACCGGCCAGATGGCAAAAGCTGTGCTCAAGCTGTTCGGCAAGTCGGACTGCCTCATCATGGCCGCCGCCCCGGCGGATTTTATGCCTGTCACAGCACAGAAGTCCAAAATCAAGAAAGCGACGGCCGATCTGGAATTGAAACTCAAGCCGACTACTGATATTCTCAAAGAAGTTGCGCGGATACGGCGGAAGAATCAGCGGGTGATCGGATTTGCTCTTGAAACAGACAACGAACTGGTTAATGCTCGTAGAAAATTGATCGAGAAAAAGCTCGATATGATTGTGCTGAATAACCCTTTAGCAAAGGGTGCGGGATTTCAACATGATACCAACAAAGTGATGTTGATAACTCCGAACAAGAAGCCGGTCAAGCTTTCTCTCGCTTCAAAGCCCGAAATAGCCTCGCAGATCGTTGACGTGATTGCTTCGATGCTGTAACTTCGCGTCACGCGCGACACTGTACCCTATGAAGCCCAAATCTGACAAAATCGATGGAATACTACGGCAGGCGATCCGATCACAAATTGAACTGGGAACCCGCGAGGTACTTTTGACCCGACGAAAAAATACAGCGAAAGCCGAGACCTCGGCGGCAGTTGCGACAACGACGCCCGTCAATCGAATAGCAGGGATGACCAACACCATTGCGCATCGGTTCGCGACAGAAATCCCTGTTGCCCAGTTTGGTTCGATGGACGAACATCGCGCGGCAATCTGCAACTGTCAGCTTTGTCCCCTTGGAAAAACGCGCAACAAATTTGTCTACGGCGTTGGCAATCAAAGCGCCAAGTTGCTTATTGTCGGCGAGGCGCCGGGGGCCGACGAAGACAGGTTAGGTGAGCCGTTTGTCGGGCGGGCCGGGCAACTGCTC
>JBGAWZ010000044.1:0-8897 GCA_044227335.1 Candidatus Zixiibacteriota bacterium
CACACTCTAACTCATGAGATGGGGCACTGCCTTGGATTGTGGCATACTCACCACGGTGTCTCAGAAGTTGGACAATGCAGTTTATGCTATGAATCACCCGGATCGGCGTCTGATGTCATTGGCGACCTGTGTGCCGATACTGACCCGACTCCCACTAATTTCAATTGTAGCGGTCCCGGAGGCTCTGATGCGTGCACCGGTTTTGCGTGGGGCGCCACCGATCCGCAGAATTACATGGGATATGCTCCGAATTCATGCGTTAACGAATTCAGCACCGATCAGTCGGGGCGCATGCTTTGTTGGGCGAATGACAGGCTGACCCCATGGATGTCGGGAGTTCGCTTTTCCGCCGATGCGACCTTTGGACCGGCTCCGCTCGATGTTAGTTTTCAGGGGCAATCGGCTCAAGTCGTGACATCGTGGGATTGGGACTTCGGCGACGGCAATCACGCGCCCACTCAGGATGCGACTCATACCTTTGGTCCCGGGAATTTCGATGTTTCGCTTTCGATCCAATCGGGCAACGGCCCGTACGTCACTACCAAGAAGGACTTCGTGTGGGTGTATGCTGATACATTCAAAGTAGCCAACGCAATGGGCCGAAATAACAAGACGGTTAGGGTGGACATATCTGCCCTCAACTACCTTCCCCTGACCCGCATGGTGATTCCCTTAACCTGGGTAGGTCCGTACAATATCGTCTTTGATTCGGCGCGAAATGCAGGGACCCGAACCGCAGGGTGGACACTAAATTTGGCGCAGATTGATACGACAAACAAACGCCGATCCTATGAAATCAACTTTGCCACCCCAGGCGGCCCGGGTATTTTCCTGCCGGCCGGTGACGGTCCGGTGATGAGTTTGTACTTCAGAATTCCTTCAAATATGCCTCAAGGAGCGACGCATCCGATTTCCGTACTGGCATATGGATTCCAAACCCCCACGTTTGAAGCTCAGCCAGGAACGTACATAGGCGGGACGGTCGCCGGGGGAATCAAAGTCTGTTTGGCCGGGGACGTAGACAACGACGGAATTGGCCCGGATATTTCTGACTTGGCCGTGCTAATCGCGTATCTGTATCTCGGCGGCCCGCCGCCGCCGGTTTTGGTTCAGTGTGATATCGACGGAACTGCAGGTGTTGATATTGGTGATATCACGGCCTTGATTAACTATCTCTATCTGGGAGGCCCGCTTAATCATTGCAATTTGTAAGGGTGAATAAATAGGGCCAAATGGCCGATATGTAAGGGGACAATGAACTCACCCCGCGTCCCGACAAGAGTATCTATATTGCGCCGCTCCCTCACGCGGGGTGCGGCGTTTTTATTGCTTGGGTCGTGCCTTTTTTGGGGGCAGAACGTGAAAGCCCAGGGCTGGTGTTCTTCACATCGGCTTGACTCTACTCTTCGCGGTGAACTCGTACTTTCGGCGGCGGCTTGTGCTCCAAACGGCAGTTGCGACTTTCCAGCCACGCGGAACTTGTTCACCGCCGACACAACTCAACCGATTATCATGATCCGGACCCACGTGATCATCCTGCGAAACGATGACGGGAGCAACCCCGCCGCGTCCGCGAGCGATGTGACTGCTTCAATGAGCCAGCTCAACGCCGACTTTTTGCCGGCTCGAATTCAGTTTGACTACGACTGGACCTACTTTAACAGCACGACCTATCGAACGGTGTCCGACGCCGAAGATTTCAGTATGAAGTGCGCCTCGACAGTCAAGCCGGAATCGACCTTAAATATCTGGGTCACCGATATATTTGAGGGCGGTGTTTTAGGATATTCGTATCTCCCCTGGTCTGGCAACGCGCTCCAGTGTTCGTACGGGTGTGTGATCGAACAAACCTCAGGTGGCGGTTTTGGCGGAGGACGTCATGTGCTTTCGCATGAAGTGGGCCATGCGCTGGGGTTGTTTCACACCTTTCATGGTGTTTCGGAAGTAACTCAGTGCAGTGGTTGCTATGAGAATCCGGGCGACCCGGGTGCAGATTTGGTTGGCGATTTCTGCGCTGACACACGGCCGACACCGACCAATTTCAATTGCGCGGACATTGCCGGGACATCACCCTGCAACGGCGCCGCGTGGGCCCCGACGGATTACAGAAACTATATGGGGTATGCGCCGACTTCGTGCCAGACCCATTTCAGCGCTCAGCAAATGGCGCGGATGCGGTGCTGGACACAGAACACTTTGAGCGGGTGGATTCTCGGCGTAAAGATCACTGCCGACACTGTCTTCGGCCCGGCGCCACTGGATGTTCAGTTCACCGGTCAGGCCTCGGTTCCGACATCGTCGTGGTCTTGGCAATTCGGCGACGGCGGGTCGGCCTCGGTTCAGAATCCGACGCATACGTACGGACCGGGCTTTTTCGACGTACAAGCCACCGTGCAAGCGCTACCATCCGGATCGTATTCGAGCAAACGTCCGGGTTTTGTCTCGGTATATGCCGATACACTCACCGCCGATTCAGTTGGCGCCAGACCGGGTAAGCCGGTGAAACTTGAGATTGTGGCAAGGAACAACATTCCGCTGACAAGCCTGATCGTGCCGTTCACATGGGCAGGTCCGCTGAATGTCATACTTGACTCGGTGCGCACAGGGTCTCGGACGAACGGTTGGGCACTTAATATCATTCAGCAGGATGACGCCAACAAACGGCGATCATACGGGTATGATTTTTCGACGGGCGGACCATCACCCACACTGCCGGCGGGGGACGGACCGGTTCTGGCCCTTTGGTTCCGGGTTCCGGGCAATGCGCCGCCAAGTACCGTTCATCCCGTGACCGTGACGTCGTATGCGCTGCAAACTCCCACGATGGTGGCGGCGGCGGGATCGTACACGCCTGAAATTATCCCCGGCGCACTCGTTGTTTGTAAGGCGGGCGATGTAAATAGCGACGGAATTGGTCCGGACATAGCAGATTTAACGTATCTGATTGGGTTTCTGTTCATCGATGGCCCCCCACCCCCAGTTACTGCTCAGGCCGACTGCGACGGACTGCCCGGTATCGACATCGGCGATCTGACGAAACTGATCGATTATCTGTACATTTCTTTCTCGCCGATGACCTGCGGCAACTGAGCCGCCGCCGAGGCCAACGACCTTTCAAAAGAGACGATCTCAAGGTATATTGCGGCTGTGATGGATGTTTCACAGCCAGTATCCGTCCATGTTAGAAGAATCTCTTCTGGCAGGGAGGGCGGAGTATGTTCTTGAGTCGGTTAGTTAAAATCTGTTGTTGTGCGCTCACGGTGGTGTGCGCACCAGTTGAAAACAATCAGGCCAACCAAACCAGCCGCCCCATACCGGGACGGTTTGCTGTCAAGTTCAGATCCGGGGCACGGATCGAGCAGGTCAGCCAGTCACTTGCGCTGGGTGGATCGGTTAAGCCACTGACACTGCTGGAACCCCGCCCGGATTTGCGCTCGGCAGAAGAATTCAGGCAATGGCGAAGTGTCTCATTTTCTGACACAAATGTAACAGTCGATTCAGTTCGACAGATTCTGGGCGGTGACAACATTGAGATTGTCGAGCCGGAGTACACGATTGAGTTTTTTCAGGTACCGGCGGACAGTCTCTTCGTATTCCAATGGTATTTGCGAAATACCGGACAGGAGTTTCCATCCGTCCTTCGGCGTGCCGGCGATTTCAACGATTCGCTGGTCATGACGAGCGGAATCCCGGGGGCTGATGTTAACCTTGAAACGCTTTATCAGTCGCCTCCCGCCGAACACACCGCGGTAGTAGTCGCGATTGTCGATACCGGTGTAGATCCCGATCACCCGGACCTTCAAGGACAATTCTGGCGCAACCCCGACGAGATTGCAGGAAACAATATCGATGACGACCACAACGGGTTTGTCGACGACACGCTTGGATACGATGTGTCCGGTGATGTACTTTCAATCAACGACCCGATTCCCGACAACGACCCGCGCGATTCGGTCGGTCACGGCACTCACGTTGCAGGGATCATTGCGGCGGCGAGCAATCAGTTTGGAATAGTCGGGGTCGCACCTCACGCGAAAATAATGCCGATAAAAATCCGCCCGAATGCGACTACTTCGGTGGCGGCGGCGGGAATTGTGTACGCGGTCAATGCCGGGGCCCGAGTGATCAATATCAGTTGGGGAACTGGATATCGGTCACTTCTGGTTGAAGATGCGCTCCGCATTGCGCGGCGCAACGGTGTGTTTGTCGCGATAGCGGCCGGCAATTCAGGATCGAACGACCGCCTCTATCCTGCCGCCGGAGACAGCGCATTCTCTGTGGGCGCGGGAAACGCCAACGGTCAGATGGCAGTATTTTCTACTTTCAATCCTCAAGTACAGCTCGTTGCTCCAGGGCAAGACATACTTTCCCTCAGGGCAACCGGCACCGATCTTTATTCCGCCGCGAATGAACCGCACGTGCATGTGGTCGATTCGCAGTACTACCTCGCCGATGGGACTTCTATGGCCGCGCCCATGGTGGCCGGGGCGGCGGCGTTACTTCTTGCAGTTCGACCTGATCTGGATCTGGAGCGACTGGAAGATTTGCTTCGGTTTGGCGCTGATGATCTTCTCGACCCTCGATCTACCGGCGCACATTTGCCGGGCAAGGACAGTATTTCGGGGTATGGATATCTCAATATTGCGAATTCACTCAATCTGGTCGTGGGTGGAGGACTTGAAATTGTATCGCCGGTTGAAAAGGAAAGAGTTCTCGATTCCGTGATTGTCAAAATTGCGCCGGTGGCGCAATATCTGGGGAGCTGGGAGCTATCCTGGGGCACGGGAATTTCTCCCGTCAATTGGACAATCGCTGCGTCTGGCCAATCGATGCCGCAGGATTCGCTCGCTGGAGTTCTTCGAAGTACGGAATTATCTTCCGGCCCGATTACGCTGAGATTGGCTGACTCAATCGGCAACATGACATATCGACGATTCACATTTGTTTCCGGGAAAACGGTCGATGTCACCTCTCCCCTTTCCGGTGATACCGTGACATATTTCGTTCCGATCACGGGATCGTTCTTCGGTGAAGACTTCGACTCGACAGTGGTCACCTATCAGGACGGCGGCGCGCCGGTCCGGCTTGGTGTGTCCACGGCAGAGTGTTTTGATACAACACTTTTGATTTGGAGCGCGTCGGGGATTCCCGCGGGAGACTACACGCTGAAAGTAAGCGGGTACTTCGCATCGGGAATGATTGAACGAACAATTCCCGTGGTAGTCAAAGCGGCGTTTGCGGCGGGTTGGCCGCAGACGCTGGCCGGTCGCTCCGGTCTTAGTCCCATATGTGCGGACCTGGATCACGACGGCACCAAGGAAATTATCGTGGCTACCGCGAGCGGGGTCGAGGCTTTTCATGCCAACGGTACCCGCCTTCCGGGGTACCCGGCGTTGCATTTCCTGGATGCCCGGTGTATACCGGCGATTTACGATTTGGACCGGGATCAAAAAGAAGAAATCATTGTGGCGACGATAGAAGGAATTCACGCCCTGCGTATCAACGGCGCAGAGCCGAACGGCTGGCCGATTCGCATTGATCTCACCTCAAGCGCGTACGGCTATCCGACACCGACGATCACATCGTTCGGCTACGGATCTGACACTGTTGTTACGATCATCGATAACAGTGGATTGATCCGGGCATACCGAAAAAACGGCGATCCTTATCTGTTTTCATTGGGCGGGAAATACACCCGCTTTTCAACCGGATCGGCAGGCGCTTCGTTTTTCAACGGCAACAGTGTCACCGCCGCTGACCTCAATGGCGACACCAAAACCGAAGTGATCGCGACATATTCTGCGTTGGTACCGGGATCGGGCATAAATATTTTCGACGGTCGAACGGCCCAGCCCGCCTACGGATTGCCGTCAGCGAGTATCATCTATGGATACGGCACGTACGGGACTGTGCTGGCCGATTTGAATGGGGATCGTCTCCCCGAAATAATCTGTGTCGGCCACGGCACCGATGGCGTTCGCACGGTGTGGGTAAAGACCCGAGGGGTAGACGACTTGCCGGGATGGCCGCGGACATTTCCGGAAATTCCGGGATGGCGCGGCAACTACCCGATGGTGGCCGATCTGGATCGTGACGGTGTTCCGGAAATTCTGGTGACCTTTTTCGAATTTGATATCGGAGTTCTTTATGTATTCCGAGCCGACGGCACTCCATTTCTTGATCGGCCCGGTGTTCCCGCCGGCGAGATCTTCCGCGCCGCAACGACTTTGTCTTCTCCGACTGTAGCCGATCTCATGGGTGACGCTCATCCTGAAATCGCCCTGCGGGGCGGACATATTCTTCCAGGCGCCGGGTCTGAAATGATCTACATTCTTTCCTACGAAGGAATCCCCGTTCCAGGGTGGCCGATTGCTACACCTGCCCAGCCGATCGATGTCTTTTCCACTCCGTTCGCGCCGATGGTGGATGATCTTGATGGCGACGGCAAGGCGGAAATGGCCCTGATCAGTGAGCCGGGAGTGCTGTACGTTTGGGATTTCACGTCGCCGTTTGATTCGACCCAGACATTTGGAAAGATACTTCTGGATAAACGCAACGGCGGGGTGCTTCCGGCGATAAAGATTCCGACCGACGTGGGTGAAGACGACCTACCGTTGCCGGACCGAGTCACGCTTAGCCAGAATTACCCGAATCCATTCAACCCCAGAACGACCATTCAATTTGAGTTACCGTCGCGCCAAATGGTGCGACTGGATGTGTTCAACCTGCTCGGACAGAGAGTGCGTCAGTTGGTCAACGGGAATCTGGCGGTCGGAAGATACACTGCCACATTCGAAGGAACCGATCTGGCGTCGGGCGCATATTTTTATCGACTACAAACGGGGGATTTTGTCGAAACCAGGAAAATGCTCTTGCTCAAATGAAACGAAGGTTTAGTGTACTCACTGGGCTACTTCTGGCGACGGCAATACAGACACTTGCCGCCGCGCCAAGAAGTGTGACTCATGTCCTTCAGAATGACTTTGCCGCTCTCTGTGTGGTCGATTCGGTTCTGGTGGCCGCCGGAAATAACTCTATATACACAGCCGTTTTCGATATACAAAATAGGCAGTTCTTGCCGGCAAAGCTCACAGACTACTCTGGTCCCGCCAGAAAAATCACGCGTCTGGGTGACACAGTAGTCATTCAGTCGAACGCCGGCATATTGACACTGCTGTCGACACATGCGCTTCCGGATATCCAACTAGTTGACCAGATTCCCCCGGTCCATTCGTATTTGGACTTTACTCTTCTCAACGGGCAGTTGTTCTTGGCATGCGGATTTGACGGCCTCCGCCAGTACCAACTGAACGGGAATGGGAATGTCATTCTGGTTGACAGCTCACTTGCGCCAGTCCATGCAGTTGCGGTGACATCGGCGGCGGGACACTTGTACGTAGCCGATGATTACGCCGGCCTGGTTGTTTTTGAACCGACGACGTTCGGCCTTGGTTCATCAACGATTGTTCCGATTGCCGATCCGACAACTTCAGTTACCGTTCGTAATGACACCGTCTTCTCCGGATCAGAGATTGGCGGGATATCTTTGTTCCAAATAACCGGTGATTCCCTTGTCGCGCTGAATGTGCTGACCACTCATGCATCGTCTGATCGAATTGAACTGGCTGATACGCTAGCGCTGAGTATCTCTGCCGATGGTCGAAGGGCGGATCTGGTCAGTCTGAGCGGTCACACCAATCCGATCTCGGTTGACTCCACCAACTTGTTTCTCGGTGGATCGGTCATTGTGTCGGGAGGCAACATCTTGTTCATTTCGCCGACTACTACTGGTGATTTGAATTCATATGATCTCGGCCGGTTTGAATCGGGCGGATCACAACCGCGTTCGGCTAATCCGCTGGGCGGAATTATTGCCGGCGTAGGTTTGGCCGACGACAACATAATCGTCTCGCGACAATCCTTGCCAACCCTCTCGCTTTCGCTCGCCGCCCAAGCGGCCCAAACTGCAGACTTGATTTTCCCCGGACTTGGGGGGATGACACAGGTGGTGGTGGCCGAAGGACACTATTTCTTCTATTCGCATGACGATCAGGCCGTGTATCTGGCATCGGAATCGAGTGGACATTTGAGATTGGATACGGTAGTCACGTTGTATGACAGTACCTTTGAGTCGATCCGGGTTACTGATCTCATACATGACAGCATCAGGTTATTGAGCATATTCGCCGCTAATAGTATCGAGCTGTATCGAATAGGCCCGGATTGGTCTGTGAGAGCGATGGCGCGACAGTATCTACCGGAGCAACCGATTGATTTTGTGGCGATAGACACATTCCTGGCAGTCGGTTGTCGGTCGAATGTGTATTTGTTTTCGATCAGTGATGACCTTTTCTATAGTTACAAGGCAACGATCGGCTTAAGTGAGACATCGAGTCAGTTGGTGCGACTGCTGTTCGACCCCGGTCAGTCACAAAAGCTGTCGGTAGTGCGTACGAGCGGAATCGACATCTTCGATCTGAGCGTACCGACTTCACCGTCAAACGTGGGACTTCTGGAGCTTGAGTCCGGCATTGTCGATGCCGTTCAAAGCGGCGACTACCTCTTTCTGGCGACCAACGACCACGGATTATTAAAGGTTCATTCTCCCGCTGGGAATATTCCGGCTGTCGTTGACAGTGTGCGGCTTTTGGGAGACAAACTGGCGGTGAACGGCTCCACGGTAGCAGTAGCATCTGATCACGGCTTATGGGTTGTCGACTGGAGCGCGGGATCGGATGTTCGGGAAGACGGATACGCCGGCTTGCCCTCCGGATTTCGACTCGAACAGAATTACCCGAATCCGTTCAATCCGGAGACTCGCATTTCATACGAGTTGAGCAAACCGGGGCGGGTTGAGTTGACCGTGTACAACTTGCTCGGACAACCAGTGCATAGTT
>JBGAWZ010000045.1:0-8794 GCA_044227335.1 Candidatus Zixiibacteriota bacterium
AAGGCGGGAGCGCAGTAGATTCCAGTAGGTCGGGTTGATAATCCGCCGCAGGCGGATTGGCTACCCGACAAGTTTGTTTACGAGAAGATGTCGGGTAGCCTGCGCACCGCAAGCGGTGCTTGCCGACCCGACCTACGAAATTGACTACAATTTCCTTAGCACCGGCAAAAAGCGCACTGAATCAGGGTCGTTGGAAAACTTTGTATCCAGATCGAAATCGCCGTACATATCTACCACCGCAAATCTCCCCGACAATTGCACCAACGCCATGAAAGTCTGAAATGAAAGGCGGCGGAGTTGGGTGGGGAATTCGTGGCGAGTGGTCTGGCCGTTTTGTTCAACATCGAAGGAAATGACAACGTTGTCAATTTCGGTCAGCGGATCGAACTGTTGATTCGTGCCGCCCCAGTTGGTGGTGACAGTCAGGCCGTCGCGGGTTTGAGTCCAGGAGGTGTCGTCAGGCCGTCGGGTGAGGACGCCCGACGGCACGTTACTCGAGCCAGTCGCGGCGTCGAGAGCCTCGTGCCAGAAATCGCGTGGGTGGGCGGTGGAGATGATGTAGAGGCCGTCGTCGTTCAAAAGATCAGCGACACAGTTGAGATGATCGAGAATGTCGCGATTGGTCAGCAAGTGTGCAAATGACGCGATCAGAATATAGGCAAGATCGTATTTCTGATCAGACTGCCAGTTGCGCATGTCGCCAGGGTGAATCTCGGCGTCGAGTTGTTCTTTGGTGATGAGTTGATTTGCGTAAGTCACCATCTCGGGCGAATTATCCAAGCCATGGGATATCAGCTGTCGCGCCGCGAGTTCGCGGACGTGATAGCCGGGGCCGCAAGCAAGTTCCATAGCGGAGCGGATCGGGCGGCCGAGGTGATCTTCGGCAACCTTTAGCAGAAAATCACACTCGCCGGGAACATCGCGGAAACCAAAGGCGATGTCGTAGATCTGGGGGAGGGAGTAGGGGGAATGCATGGGGGATGCTCAGAGTTCTTTCTTCAAAAACTCGCCTGTATATGATCCCTTTACCTTTGCCACGTCTTCCGGAGTGCCGACCGCGATGATGCGGCCGCCTTCGTCACCACCCTCCGGGCCGATATCGATTATCCAGTCGGCGGTTTTGATAACGTCGAGATTGTGTTCAATCACCACCACGGTATTGCCACGGTCGACCAGTTCGTTGAGCACGCCCAAGAGCATCCGGATATCTTCAAAGTGCAGGCCGGTAGTTGGTTCGTCGAGGATATACAGAGTGCGACCGGTGGCGAGTTTGGAAAGCTCAGTCGCCAGTTTAACCCGCTGGGCCTCGCCGCCGGAAAGAGTGGTCGCCTGCTGGCCCAGATGAATGTACCCCAGGCCGACATTGGCCAACGTGAGCAGTTTCTTTTTGATGCGCGGGACATTTTCAAAAAAGTTGAGCGCTTCTTCGACCGTCATGTCCAGAACGTCGGCGATTGATTTGCCTTTAAATGTCACCGCCAGCGTTTCACGGTTGTAGCGTTTGCCTTTGCAGACCTCGCAGGGGATATAGACATCGGGGAGAAAGTGCATTTCGATCTTGATGATGCCGTCACCTTCGCACGCCTCACACCGTCCGCCTTTCACGTTGAACGAGAATCGTCCCGGCCCGAAAGCACGGGCCTTGGAATCAGGTAGCGATGCATACAGGTCGCGGATGTGGGTGAACAGGCCGGTGTAGGTGGCCGGGTTGGAGCGCGGTGTGCGGCCGATCGGGGATTGGTCGATATCAATGACTTTGTCGATATGCTCGATGCCGTCAATCGATTTATGCGCCAGCGGCATAGTGCGCGAGGCGTAAAAGTGGCGGGCCAGAATACGATAGAGCGTTTCGTTGATCAGAGTCGATTTGCCGGAGCCGGAAACGCCGGTGACTGCGACAAAAGTACCGAGCGGGATTTCCGCGTCGACTGATTTCAGATTATTTCCGGATGCTCCAATCAGCTTGATCTTCTTGCCATTGGGGGTGCGTCGTTCGGCGGGAACTGCAATTGTTTTCGTTCCGGCGAGGTACTGGCCGGTGATCGACTTTCGATTGGCCTTTATTTCGGCCGGCGTGCCGGAGGCAATAATCTGGCCGCCATGAATACCCGCGCCGGGACCAAGATCGAAGACATAGTCAGCTTGCTCAATCGTATCGCGGTCGTGCTCGACTACCAACACGGTGTTGCCGATATCGCGCAGTTCAATGAGCGTGCGCAAGAGTTTCTGGTTGTCGCGCTGATACAATCCGATTGAGGGTTCGTCCAGAATGTACAACACACCGACCAGCCGCGAGCCGATCTGAGTGGCCAGACGAATCCGCTGGGCCTCGCCGCCCGATAAGGTCGCCGCCGCGCGACCGAGGGTGAGATAGTCCAGGCCGACATCACACAAAAATCCTAGACGTTCGTTGATTTCCTTGAGAATCTGTTTGGCAATTGTTTGCTGGCGTTTGGTCAGTGAAATCGACTTGAAAAATTCGCGCGAACGACGGATCGACATATCAACCACAGAATCAATCGTTTCGCGGTCGATAATCACTGCCAGCGCCTCGGGGCGAAGTCGTGCTCCTTTGCAGGCAGGGCACTGCGAGACAGTCATGTAATTTTCGATCCACTGCCGGACGCCATCCGATTCGGTCTGCTTGTAGCGCCGCTCAAGGTGCGGAATCACACCCTCAAAGGTCGATTGGTAGACACCGGAGCCGTGGCCAGAACCGGAGGCGTGCTCATACTCAAAAGTAATCTCTTCGCTCGAGCCGTGGAGGATGAGCTTCTGGACTTTCTCAGATAGCTTATTAAACGGCGTACTGAATTTGAAATTGAAATGATTGGCCAGACCGCGCAGACGGTATCGGTACCAGTTCGACATTTCCGCGCCACCCCAGGGGTGAATGGCGCCTTCGTTGATGGATAACGACGGATTCTGGATAATCAACTCGGGGGCGATTTCCATTTTCTGCCCGAGACCGTCGCACACTTTGCAGGCGCCAAACGGCGAGTTAAACGAGAAAAGGCGCGGGGTCGGTTCTTCGTAGCTGATATTGCAATTCAGACAGGCGAACTGCTCGGAAAAAAGTAAATCCTGATTCTTGATATTGATGATGACAGTTCCACCGGCCATGCGAAGGGCTGTCTCGACCGAATCGGCCAAACGAGATTTCGATTTGTCCTGCACGACAAGACGGTCAACGACCGCTTCGATCGTGTGCTTGACGTTTTTCGCAAGTTTGGGGACCGAATCAGATTCGACAATCTCGCCGTCGACCCGCAAGCGGACATACCCTTCGCGCCGGGCTTCGTCGATAATCTCCTGATGTTCGCCCTTTTTACCGCGCACCAACGGCGCCAGCACGATCAGGCGAGTGCCTTCTTCATAGGTCAACACCGAATCGACAATTTGTTCGGCGGTTTGCTGGGTGATCGGCTGGCCGCATTTCACACAATGCGGCACGCCGATACGGGCAAAGAGAAGGCGCAGGTAATCGTAGATTTCGGTAATTGTACCGACAGTCGAGCGGGGATTTTTGACCACGCCCTTTTGTTCGATGGAGATGGCGGGGGAGAGACCTTCGATTAGGTCGACATCCGGCTTTTCCATCAGCCCCAAAAACTGGCGGGCGTAGGCCGAGAGGGATTCGACATACCGCCGCTGACCTTCGGCGTAAATGGTATCAAAGGCCAGCGAACTTTTGCCGGAACCGGAAAGGCCGGTAATCACAGTCAGGGTGTTGCGCGGGATTTTGACATCGATGTTTTTGAGATTGTGTTCCCGCGCTCCCTTAACAAAGAGGAAGTCGCGGTATTGCTGATATTTATTTCCATTGCCGGCCATAAGTTGCTCCAAAATCGGGTAACTTGAAATATACGTACAAATCGGCACGACCACACTGACAATCCGGGAGAAAACAGCTAAAGTGATAGTCGGGGTATGGATAGTAGACAAATCCAGTCGCCGGAGTTAACCTCTTGCCAGTCAAGGCCCCGAAACTGCTTGACAGCATCGCGCCGGAGGGGCTAATTGGGCCAATATGCACGACGCTCGCCAGAAGTTTTTCGATCAGATGGCCGCCGAATGGGACCTTGACTATACTGCCGAGGATCTTGAGAGGCTGTCGCGCCTGGTCGACTCGATGGATGTGAGCGCTGGTTCGCACATTCTGGATCTGGGGTGTGGCACCGGCATTCTGTTTGATATGCTCAGGCGAAAAACCGGCGAGCGCGGGACAGTGACCGGTGTCGATTTTTCGATTCAGATGGTCACGCGGGCGCACCGGAATTTTCCGTTTGAAAATGTTAATGTGGTCGACGCCGACGTAATCGCGTTGCCCTTTGCCGACAAGACATTTGATCTGAGTGTCGGTTTTCGGGCTTTCCCACATTTCGAAGACAAATCCAAGGCGCTGGCCGAGATTCACCGGGTGCTCAAACCGGGCGGGAAACTCTATTTCATTCATTTGGTGTCGTCGAAGCAGTTAGCAATGCACCACCACCGCCAGGGTGGAGTGGTCGCCGGCGACACTATTCCCACAGCCGATCAGATGCAAAAGCTTTTCGCGGGCGCCGGATTTGAAAATCTGGTGATCGACGACCATCCGAATTTGTATCTGGCGACCGCTGTCAATTCCTGATCAAGCCATACCCATGAGCGAACATTTCTCGCGAGCGCGGTGGATTACCCACACAGCGCTCTATTTGGCATTGGCGGTCACTCTGCCGATGGCGTTTCACCTCTTGGGCAACGCGGCAGGGTACCCGATTGCCGGACGCGTCTTTCTCCCGATGCACTTGCCCGTCTTGTTAGCCGGTTTTTTGGTGGGACCATCAAGCGGTGTGGTCGTCGGGCTACTCGCGCCGACAATTTCGCATCTGCTGACTCAAATGCCGCCGCCGTATGCGGTGCCGCTTATGTCGGTTGAACTGCCGATTTACGGATTAGTCGCGGGGATTGCGTACAACCGGCTGAAACTCAATATCTATATCGCGCTGGTGGCGGCGATGATTGTCGGGCGAATCATGTTTGGGTTGTCGCTTTTTGTGCTGGGGATGTTTATCGACTTGCCGTACACGGCGGCGAAGTGGTTTTCGACCGGTGGGGCGATTGTGAGCGGCTTGCCGGGGATCGCGCTTCAGTTGGTGTTGGTGCCAATCTTGGTGGCGGCGGTGAAGAGGGGGAGGGGATGAGAAACGGCCCCCGAGCGAGGCCGCTTCAATTAAAATAATCCATCGACCTAGACTACAGCTTCTGAGCGCGGAAATTCAACGTACCGTACACGTTGGTAAGCGTAACGCGTATTTTCCAGTTGCCTGCCGACCCGGCCGACGTTGCCGGAGTGCCACTCGCTAATAGGTCACTATTATAAACTTCTACATTGTTGTCATCAAACAACTGCACAACCGTACTGCCAGAATCAACTGCAGAAGAGTGATTGATGCTCGCCTGCGTGCCGGAATTCGACCAAATGTACTGCACTACAGCGGAAACATTCTCAACTGCAGTTGCCTGAAATTGGAAATTGTCCGCGTTGTTGGCAATCTGAGGCTGAAAGTTGGCAAGCGGCGCAGGTGGTGGCGTCGAGCCGCCGCAACCCAACGAAATGCTCATAGCCAGCAAGCACAAAGTCGCCGCGACTGTGGATCTGTTGTACTTCACGAGATTCTCCTTTCGGTTTCGAAATCTACACACCTGCGTTATATATCGACATCATAGACCTCTCAGATCACTCTTTTCCTGAACAGAATGGATATCAAAGAGGTGTTGAACTTCTGAACAACAAGTAGGAGATAGCATTATCGAAGCTCATCGTAGATGAGAGTAGATAACCCGTCGCTAAAGGGGACTATGTTTGTCCGATTAATTTAGAAGTGCAAGGTGGAACAACTTACTACGCCTTGGCGTGATATGGGCCGCGACGTGGGCTCTCAATTGCTCGTCGACGGGGTTAGTATTTTTTGAATTGGACGATGATGTCTGCCGCGCACGAAAACGCGACGCCAACTACCCCACAAACCCGCACTCTTTGTGGGTTCCGTCACAAAATGGTTTGTTCTTCGACTGCCCGCAACGGCAGAGCGAGAAGGCGCCTTCCTTGATGATCACCGTGCCGTCGGGCATCGTGATCTCCGCTTTCACACATTCGACTTTGACCGAAGCGTTCGCACGTACTGTCAGCTTCACATTTCCAATATCCATTGGATTCCTTTCTGAGACATGGTTTACTCCCCACCCGCGATTTCCGCCAATCTTACCCGATCCAAAATCTCAATCGTACGGCCGTCGACTTTGATCACACCTTCTTTAGTCAATTTCGCAAGTGAGCGAGAAAGAGTTTCGGGAATTGTCCCCAGTTGCGAAGCGAGTGTCGTCTTCTTCTCGGGCAGACTGATCTTCCGCTGAGGCTTACCGGTTTTGGAGTCGATCATATTGTGCAGGTGATGCGCGACGCGGGTGGTGACATCGGTCAGTGAGAGCTCCTCAACCAATCCGGTGAGCTTGCGCAGTAATTGTGACAGGCGAGCAATCAACGTAAGCGACAATTCGGGCGAGGCCTTGACTAGCGCGACAAATTTCTCCCGGCTGATGGCAATCAACTCTGAGTCGACCAACGCCTGAGCGGAAGCGGGAAACCGCCCGCCGGCGAACATCGCCGCCTCGGCAAACGAGTCCCCCGGATTGGCGATCAGCAGGATTTGCTCTTTGCCATCGGGCGACATTTTGAAGACTTTCACCCGGCCCTCTGCCACGACATAAAACGAATGCGCCGGCTCGCCGTCGGAGAAGAGTATTTCTTCGCGCGAGGCCGATACCACCGACGCGGCCGAGGCGATCTGATCTAGCAGTTTGTCGGGCAGTTCGGCAAAAAGGTAACAGCGTTTGAGGTGGGATTTGGTGGGGGTCATGGGTGGAAATATACGGGAATGGGAATGGCGGAACAAGTTAGACAGGCGAGGCGAGATTGCTTCGGCCCCCCTTCGACAAGCTCAGGGTGGCAGGGCTCGCGGCCTTGGTAACCCAATCTTTGGGTTGGGTTGCGCGTGAATCGTAAGAAATTAAGCTGTCGAAACCTCTCGCTGACGCTCGACCGCGCCTTTGGCGCGGCAAGGGATTTCGACCTACGAGAAAATCAAACGAAAATCAAAAAAGCCCGCGGGGCGGGCTTTACAGTAGTGGCTGTGAAAACGAAATCTTTATAGTACCGAGTTGAGCATCCGCTCGATATCGGACATCATAAGCGGTTTGCCTAAGATACCGTCGGGCTGAAGCGCTCCGGCCTGATGTTCAATCTCGGAAACCGAGTAACCGGAAATCAGCACCACCGGAACTTTGGGAAATTTGTCTTTGACTTCCTTGAGCAGTTCCAGCCCCGACATATTGGGCATGCGCATGTCAGTGATCACCAGGGAAAAACCGCCTTTGGCCAGTTCGACCAACGCCTCGGGGCCGTCGCCGGCGCGTACCGACTCGTAGTCGAAAACCTCGAGCATTTCCTGAAGAAGGGAAGACATATTGGGGTTGTCGTCGACGATGAGAATTCTTTTTGGCATACGATCACCTATTAGTTGTAGGTATCGGCAAATAGGCCAGAAAGTTAATCGGAAATAACAGGACGGGTCGCCAGCTCGGCGCGGGCCACAATTTCGGCCTTCAGCTCCGAGATACCAGAGCGCTTGAGAGCCGAAATGGTAAAACTGGGCGACCCACGACCGTCGACCGCCACAAAATCCGGATTGGCGTCTATCTTGTTGTAAATCAACAGATGAGGAATAGCGCCTGCGCCTATCTCCGCCAGCACTTGCTCAGTCTGGGCGATTGCCTTCGATAGAGCCGGGTCGGCGCAATCAACGACATGCAAAAGCAGATCGGCCTGGGCGACTTCCTCGAGCGTCGACTTGAACGACTCGACAAGTTGATGCGGCAGTTTGCGGATGAAACCAACAGTGTCTGAAAAAATGACCTTACACGGGTAACCGGCCGACATCATCCGGGTGGTTGAGTCCAAGGTGGTGAAGAGTTGATTGGCGGCGGTAACATCGGACTTGGTCAGCAGATTGAACAGTGTTGATTTGCCGGCATTTGTGTAGCCAACAAAGGCGACCTTGAACATTTCGCGTCGCCCTTTGCGTTGAGTCTCGCGCTGGACACCGAGCTTTTTGAGTTTCTCTTTGAGATGCTCGATTTTGGTTCTGATCTGGCGGCGGTCGATTTCAAGCTGGGTTTCGCCGGGACCCTTGGCGCCGATACCGCCGTATTGTTTGGAGAAGTGTACCCAGGCGCCGGTCAATCGAGGGAGCGTATACTCAAGTTGAGCCAGTTCAACTTGCAGTCGTGCCGCCGAGGTACGCGCGCGAGTGGCAAAAATATCCAATATCAGAATATTCCGGTCGATCACTTTCGCGCCGATGGCGGTTTCCAAGTTGCGCTGTTGCGCGGCAGAAAGGGGATCGTCGAAAATGATGCAATTGCCATTTAGTTCCTCAAGCGAATTCTTAAGTTCGTCGACCAATCCGCGACCAATGAAATAGGCGGCGTCGGGGGCGGGTCGCGACTGAATCCGCTGTCCGACCACCTTTGCGCCGGCCGAGAGTGTCAGTTGCGACAATTCGTTGAGCGACTCGGCGACCTCGGCTTTTCGAGAGCGGCCGTGCACTAATCCGACGAGAATTGCCCGTTCGGTGTCAGCTTTGCCGGTGGAGAGGACCATTAATGACAATATACAAGATTTTCGATCAGAACTAGTAGGGGGGGGGGGGGGGGGGGGGGGGGGGGGGGGGGGGGGGGGGCGCCCGCCCCCCCC
>JBGAWZ010000046.1:0-8690 GCA_044227335.1 Candidatus Zixiibacteriota bacterium
ATATCCGCCCACGTGGTGCCGTCCCACGTCGTCACGAGAACACAACAAGAGTTCCTTGTGCCGACCACGAGAAGGCCATTCCACACCGTGAGCGCCGTCACCGCTCGGCTTGTTCCCGACCCAAGCGGTTGCCAAGTAGTGCCATTCCAACGCGCTATATTAGAAGCTGGTACGCCTCCAACCTGACTGAAGGATCCGGCGACGATCAAATCGCCGTTATAGACTGTCATTGCATTCACGACTATGTTTGTCCCGCCGCCCAAGTTCCCCCAAGTCGTTCCGTCCCACGAACCCAATTTCTGCATAAGTGGATCGAGAGGGAAAGCAAAATCGGCCGCTACGAACAGCTTGCCATCGTAGACTTGAAGCGCCCTGACGTTCGATAATTGATCCGTTTTTGCAAAGTCGCTACTCCAGTAGTCGTCATTTGAATTACCCGCGCCAAACGGAGTTGACACTGTCAGCGCGACAACTGTCACACTGAGCACAAAGCACATTGCAGTCTTGGTGAAGCACATAAGTCTTATCTCCCGCCAGAAATTTACTGGCATCGGAACTATCCCGGTGTGCGTCCGGGTGCCCGCATAATTGTTAAGCGGTGCCGGGTCAGATGATCGACACTAAAATACACGTGGAGAATAATCCATGCAAGCCTAATTTGGGCACTACAAGGTAGCGCGACGCCGTGATCGGAATCCGATTTAGCCCCTCACACTCCCCACAACTGCTGTTCAAGAGCCCGGCGGATTTCTTCAACTCCCGGAAACATCCGGGTAGTGTCCACCGCGCGCGTGCTCTGTCGCTGGTCGGCCAGCGTAAATCCATTGATGATCAGTGTGGGGGAGGGAACCGGCTGGTCTTCTTCGACTATTTCAGCAAGGACACCATGGTCGGCAAGAAACCGATATACAAATTCCCGGGCATCGCTTTGCCGCGGATCGGCCTTTGAGTAGATGAGTCCTATCTCCACTGTCTGCACTCCTTGCAACCAGATTGTAGCACAACCCCGGCCGTGTTTCAACCAAAACACCGTCCACCTTTTCTACCTGATTAACTGTGTGACTGTTCCAAAAGTTGCGAGAATCCAACGAAAACTGAGCTAGGCGGAAATACACCGAGAATAAGAGCTTATTAATCTGCTTTGAACGATTACCTGCGGCTACTGTCAACGGCCTGACGGCGCGACTGTCGCAAATTCTCGAAGTACTGATGCGTGTCCGCGGCCAGCTTCTGCACATTTTCCGCTTCCCACTGGTTGAGCATTTCAGCGCGCCGGTAGAAAATTGCCGCAATCTGATAGAGCGATGTGTCGCCACGATCTTCCGAAATCTGGTGGATCGCGTTAGCCGCTTCCCGAACCACCGTAAAGTCGGTCGGATACCGGGTGCAGAGCACCTGGTAGTTGTTGATGGCGGCATCATCAAGATCGGCCTTGAAGAGCGACCGAGCATACAAGAGTGCCGCCGAGCGGGAACGATTGATTAAGTCCGGGTCGTCGCCGAGAGTAAGGAGCGCTGAATCAAAATTGAACCGTTCAAAGTACTGCACTGCCCGCTCATACAGACTCGGCTGATACGCATTGGCGGCTGAATTGTCGTACAGCCGACTGATATCAAATATGGAAACCTCATGGCCGCCAATCCAGTAACTTGTGATCGGTTTGGCCGACTCAAGCGACTTGCTTTGCGACACCGCCAACTTGAAATTTGATTCATCGACTGCCAAATGGGTGATCGGTAGTTTCACAAAGACACTACTGTCCGACCAGGATTCGCCAAAGAAGTGTATGTGTGACAATACTCTGTTTTCTTGTGTGAAGGCGGCCGCATACGGCCCCGAGACCACCGCTTTCGGACCAAGTATGAACTGCAAATCGCGGTCAACTTCTCTGACTTGATATGTCTTGTACCCGATCCCGATGCTGTAATAGTTGTACCACCCAGCCGCAACCGATCCTCCCGTCAGTGAAACCGCTACCACCACTAAGACAACCGGCCGGAATGTAAACTTTACCAATTGCCCTGCGTAGCGGACCAGAAGTGCCACTCCCAAGGCGATAGGCGCTGTAGATACCATGTATTGCGTGTAGAGTCCGTCGACGTAATGGCCGCTAAAATTCGCGAGCCCCAACTGCATTGCCACTATCCAAGTCGCGACGCCAAGTATTGCCGATGACCACCAGTTCAGTCGTTTCGGCCACTCGAATTTCGCTTCAATCAGCGAATCGATGAGCGTGAATCCGAGAATAACCAGTGCCGGAATGAATAAGAGGGAGTAGCGGGGGGGAGAATACGACGGTATCGCCAGCCCTATCCAGATCCACACCACCCACCCGAGCGCAAACCGGGTTGTCCGTGGGAGCGGTGTTGCTACGACTTTTCGATGCTGAAGCCAAAGCGCCAATAAGACCGCCGAGACAAACAAATACCCAAGCAGGTCGACTGAGACAAAGTACAGATCATTGCGAAAGCCATAGGCGAGAAGAAACGCGACAAACGACCAGGGGGAAGTGAGCGCCTCGGGGAAGACCCGCGACTGATACGATTGCTCTTTGAGAAACTCAGCGGCGGCTGTTACTTGTGAACCGTACAGCAAAAACGCCAGAGCTATCCCCGTGATTAAGAATGTACCGACTGCCAGGCCGGCACTGCGTATTTTCGTGCCCTTTTTGGCATCGGCGATCACACACAAAATGAGCGGTGGTAGTAAGAGCACGCCGAAAATTTTCCCCCAAAACGTGGCCGCTGAAATCGCGACCGCTGTCAATACCACTCCCCACCATCTATTCCCCCAATTCGCATAGAAGAAAAACGCCATTGAGGCGAAGAATAGCAAACTGATCTCCAAAAATGGAAATGACCCATAAATCATCAGGATAACATTGACCACCAGCGCAACCGCAACCGCCGGCGCCACCCATCCGCGGTGATTTCGCCAAAGCCCGCTCAGCAATAATATGATTGAAATAAACGAAAGAGACAGGCCGACCTGACGGCCGTGCGCGATAGAAACTCCGGCCGACTGAAACCAGATCGTCTCCAAAAAGCCGGCAAATGACTCTTCAAACAAAATCCAGCGCTTGTCGCCAAGCGGATCGGCCTGCCCGAAATTTACCCGATTCTTGGCGTGATACGTGTACAGCGGAGGATCGGTCGAGAGCGCCTGCGAAAATCCCGAAAAATTGATTGGTGCGTCGGCCGAAAGATCGCGTGACCAAAACCAAACTCCCCCTATCATCACGAACAGCGTCAGAGCCAGCCAGATCCAGCGAGCAAGTGTCGAAGTGATAGAATACATATATCAGAGGCGCCGGTGTCACGGCTCTACAATCAACGGGTACTTACTCGCTGTCGTGACGCGTCCGATCGGTTCACAGGGCAGACCGCCTGCTTTGAGTCGGTCGCGTAGCGTGTCTGCGTCTTTTTCGGAAACGGCAACGAACAACCCACCCGAAGTCTGGGGATCGTACAGGAGCGCCACCAGACTTGGATCGATATCTCCGTTCACCAAAACTTTCCCGCTCAGAAATTCCCGGTTGTCATTGGCGCCGCCGGGATGCATGCCGCGTGCCGATAGCTCCAACGCCCCGGGCAGTAGAGGAATGCTAAGAGCTCTCAGGCAAATGGTTACACCTGATCCCTCCGCCATTTCCCGCGCATGTCCCAACAGCCCGTACCCGGTAATATCAGTAGCGGCCGTTGTCGCCACTGTCAGCATGATCTCCGACGCCTTCTTGTTCAGCGCCGCCATCTGGGCAATTGCCGTTTCAGCAACCTCATCGGATGTGGCTGATCGTTTAATACCGGTGGTGATCACGCCCGTTCCGATTGCCTTGGTCAAAAACAAAACATCTCCCGGACGTGCGCCGGCATTGGTGATTATCCTCCGGGGATCGATCAATCCAGTGACAGCCACGCCGAACTTCAGCTCCTTGTCCTTGATCGAATGTCCACCCACCACCACCGCTCCCGCCTCGGTCACTTTATCGTTGCCGCCGCGCAGAATCTCGGTGAGAATCTCCGGCGGCAAGGTACCGAGCGGAAAGCCGACAATGTTGAGCGCGGTGAGCGGCACGCCGCCCATCGCGTAGACATCCGACAAGGCGTTGGCCGCCGCAATCTGTCCGAACCGGTAGGGGTCATCGACAATCGGCGGGAAAAAATCCACCGTTTGCACGAGCGCCTGAGTCTCGCTCAGGCGGTAAATACCGGCATCGTCGGCCGTGCTAAATCCGACGAGCAGATTGGGGTGCGTTGCCTGCGGTAAAGTTGCCAAAACATCGGCCAAGAACTTTGGCCCAAGTTTGGAAGCTCAACCCGCGCAGGAGACTTCGGCCGTCAGCTTGATGGTTGTTTCTTTTCGTTTATCTACCACAGCATGAAGCTAATACACCACTTCCGCAACGGCAATCTTTAGCGCGATCTGCGGTGTGCAAAAAGTGCACACCCTGGGCTGACCCGGCCCGTACACTTTTCGCCGAATTAGCCGATTAATAAAGAGATACCCGCCCTCGCGGCGGCCGAAACTGAAATGTTCGAAAGTGCCATCGTGCGGTAGTACTGACATGACTGACAACAAAAATCGACGCCTCCGACTCGACGAAATACTTCTTTTCGAAGGTCAGGTGACAGAAGACCAGATTCGCCAGGCGCTTTCGCTTCAGAAAGAGCACGGCGGCCGGCTCGGCACCCACCTGCTTCGCAACGGCTGGGTTACCGAATCCGGTCTGGTACGGGCGCTGGCCCGCCAACTCGAGTGCGAAGGTGTTATCCTCTCCGACCGCAAAATCCCCGAGGAAGCGCTTGAAAAAGTTCCGGCCAAAGTGGCAGTCGCTCGCACTGTGCTACCCTTCGCCTTTGATCCCGTCACCCGGGAGCTAAAGATCGCCTGCGAAGATCCTTCCAACGAAGATCTGCTCAAGGAACTCCTCTTCCTTGCTAATGGATGCAAAATCAAACTGTTCGTCGCCGCCGAAACCTCTCTCCGAACCGCCATAACCAAGTACTATGTCATTTCCGAGCCGGATGTGATTGCGCAGGGGACCAAAGTAATCTCTGAGGATGACCGCCAAAACGAAAGCGGCAAAGTCGTTCAGTCCGATACGACCTCGGGCGCCAACAATCGTGGCGCGGTCCTGCTTGTTTCCGATGACCTCAACGCCGACAAGCAAATCCGCACTATTTTGGAATCGGCCGCCTTTCAAGTATTGGTTTGTGAATCGGCCGATGATGCCTTCGATATGATCGGCGGCCACCGGTTTCACACCGTCTTCATTCGGGATACGGTCTCCGGCGATTACCTCGATCTGATCGATCGGCTCCGCAAAACTTCGCCGCGCACCCACGTCAGGTACTACTCTTCCGCTGACCGCCTACTACTCGACGACGAAAAGCTCCTGCGGATCGGCGAATTGCATGTCAAGAACCTTGAATTGTTCACCGCCTTACTCTCGTCGAAAGCCGGGCACGCGCTCAACCACAGCGGCAAGGTAGGCCATTTGGTTGACCGCCTCTGCCGGCATATCGGCCTGCCCGATGCCGACCGGCTGGCGGTAGTCAACGCCGGATATATTCACGACCTGTCGACCTTTTACTACGGCGAGCAGGCCGAAAAAGGGGATTTCCGCACCCAGATCAACCTGACTATCAAACTGCTGGACTCACTCAATTACTCACCCGTGGTCATCGGCATGCTCCGGGCGATGTATGTCAACCTGCGCGACCGTTTCACCAAACGGCTCCCCATTGAAATGCTCGGCGGAAATATTCTCACGGTGGTCGACATCTTCTGCGACAATATGTCGCTGGATGAAAAAATGTCGCTGGACAAATTTGACAAAGTACGCCGGAAATTCAACGATCTCCGCGGCAAGCTTTTTCTCCCCGAAGTAGCCGAGGCCTTCCTTGAGATGATCCAGGGGGATATACTGTCGGTCGCCGAAACACTCCGTTATAATCAGGTCATTCTGTACGGCTCCGATGTCGATCTGGCCAAGCCAATCTCCTCCCGTCTTAAGAACGAAGGATTCCGGGTCATCGTCGTGAACGATCTTCTGTCACTGACCGACCTATTTCGCCGGGGTAATCCTGATATGATGATCCTGATGGAAATGGGGGAACCGTCCAAGGTGTCGGCGTTGGTTGGATCGGTGATCGCCGCCGGTGTCGATGTCGTGAAGATTCCGACATTTGTGTTGACCGATACGTTCGTAGCGACTCAAATGACAGGGCTATTGGATCAGGGAATCGAAGATTTGATTTCGATCGATAACAATCTCAATTTGCTGGTTGTCAAGATTCGCAAAGTGCGTATGCGGATCGAAACTCAGGCCAGCACGCCCCACATCCGGGTCAATAGGAATACTGCCACCGGCACCATGGGCAACCTGATCGACATGAATCTCATTGATCTTTTGCAGGCGCTCGGACCGAGCCGGCGAACGGTCAACCTTATCGTCACTAACGGTACCGACGAGTTGAATCTGTACCTTCAACAAGGCCACATTGTGCATGCCAAACTGCGCGATCTTGAAGGTCCCGAAGCTGTCTACGAGGCGCTTGGCTGGTCAACCGGCTTTTGGAATATTCAGCCCGTGACCGCCGAGGAAATTCCACCGGCAAATAATCACTATCCTAATGAATCGATTCTGATGGAAGGGTGCCGTTTGCTCGACGAACGTCTGAAACTCACCCGACCGACGCGCTAACTACCGCTCAGTTGAAACGGTGGTGACTGCCCGCGCCGCCATGCGCTTGAGATAGCTGATCTTGTCAGCTTGCCGCACCCGTACGTCGGCCGACACATATTTCTCGTATAACGGAAATTGTACTGCGCTCCTGATCGCTTCGGATTCCTCGCCCAATTTTTCGAAACTCCGGGTGATGTAATAGTCGCACTCAACAATATTGAAATGATTCCCCGGATTCTTTTCCAGAAGGGAGCGAATTCGGCTATAGCTCTTGATTGATTGACCGTATCGTTTGGAGTCAAAATCCGCTCGCGCTAAAGGCCAGAGAAATGATTTTCCGGAGGGATAGATGGAGGCCAGTCGAGCTGAAATCTGCGCCACCGAATCATATTTCTCCCGGTCGAGCCAAACCCAGCAGAGCGAGGCCAGCGCCACATTTCGCGACAGCAGGGAAGAGTCGGCAGATACCTCAAGTTCCCGGATGCCCAGCTCAATATCGTTGTGAAAAATCCCTAGCCATCGAAATACCCCCGCTTTTACCGATTTCCAATAGTGATATGATCCAAGTCCGAAATACAAGTCGTACAACGAAGAGTCCGCGGCCAGCCCGGCCTGATACGAATCGTTAGTCGCCAGCCCCTTCCGTACTGCTTTATAGCTCGATCCAAATTTGGATTCATACAGCGCCCGGTAGGCCTGCGCGTGTCCCAGAAAAAGATAGAGCCATGCCTTTCGAGTTGCGTCCGCGGTCAGGATTAGTTGTTCGCACTGATCCGTAATCGAATCCAGCGACAACGTGAACGGCCTGCCGTAAAGATTGTCCTCCGCATCGGTCATTCGCGCAAGTTGCGAGGCGGCCAGAGAAAGTCGCCCGGCCGGATCGAATGGGTACTCTTTAACCAGCCCCTGCGAAATCGAGTCAGCTAAGTCAAATTGATCGCCCAGAATCGCTGATTGTGCTTCCAACAGCCGCGACGTAAAGGTGGAGTCAACATACAGCGGAACTGCAACAACACGTGGGGTGATCGCCGAGAGGGAGAGCAAAAGAAAAACGCCGGCGAGTCGTCTCATGCCGGCGAACTTATCCCAGGAACAGATTCCGATCAACAACTATCTGTGCTCAGATTGTGCCACGCCCCGGATCGAAAGAAAGCAGGTCGACACTCTTCTCAGTCGTGGCTACAATAACCACTGCATTCGGGGTTCGGTGATATACCAGCCGGCATCCACGGCAATTGTGGTCGAACAATTTGACTCCGCCGACCATCACCGCACTTTGTTCCAGTTCCGATGGAATCTCAAACTTTGCAGGCGCGACAAAGACCGACACAATCATTGATCCCTGCTGGTACACAAAGTGCCCCATTTTTTCGCCAAGCAGATATTCAACTTTGGCGCCGATCATCGAAAAGCCGTTGTAGTCAGCGTTCGGTTTGTACTGTTCTGCGCTTGCCAGCAAGAATGCCTCGGTTGTCGCTTGTATATCTCCGGATAACAGATTGACCTGTCCCGCTGAATCCCAGTGTGCCTGCTCCAGTGGCTTGAATACCCGGTGGTGATCCACCAGCGCGCCGCTCACATACAATCCGCCGATCGCGATAACGATTGTGGCGGCAAGCGCCATCACCAGAGCCGTGTTGCCGAAAGGGAAGCCGCGTCTCTTTTCAGCCGGATTACCCGATTCCTTATCTATCTGATCGAGTTGATTGATCAGTTTCCTTTTGATCGACTCGGTACAACAGCTTGCTTTGGCCGATTTCAGCCGCTCGTCGATGAGCGCGTTGACATTTGTTGCCAGATTGTACTTCTGAAGGCAATCTTCGCACTTGTCCAGATGGGCGCGTACTTCGGCGGCGTCGATTTCCGAGGCTTCCTTGTCTATGATATCGTAAAGGAGGGTGAGGGCTTCCTGACAGTTCATGTAGACTCTTCCTTGGCGTACCCGTTCTTAATCGCGTAATCCATCAGTTTTTTCTGGAGGAGCTTACGACCCCGATGGAGC
>JBGAWZ010000047.1:0-8688 GCA_044227335.1 Candidatus Zixiibacteriota bacterium
GAAAAACGAAAGCCCCGAAGGCATACTCCCGCCAGAAGGCGTGGCCGCACCCCGGAGCGAGTAGATTGAGAAGGCAGGCAAACGCAAATGAGTTACGATTCATAGGTTCCTGTTACCAACGTCATGTGCAATAGCTGAACAATATCGGGTGCGTCCGGATTGAATTGGCTCCCGTAATCGATTAAGTATAAACAAGTTTGGCGCAAGTCCGATAGGCATTCATGAGGGTGGGAAGTGGAATTGTTTGCGCCGGATTCCATATGGTACTGGTAACGCGATGCCCCGCGAAAAGTTACGTCGGAGGGGCGAAAATGTGCCCGCTGGGCGAAACCATTTGTCCCGACCGATTGTATTAGGAGATAAGAAGATAGACGGTCTCGCGCGAACGGGTCAAACTTGACTTCTCGCCTAAGACGAATAGATTGGCCATAACTAAACGACGTCCGGAGGTTGCATGTTGCGTTATACCATACAGTTGTTCGGCATTACCGTCTTTGCCTTAGCGATGATTTGGTTTGCCGGACCCGGCGAAGCCCAGCAGATTGCCGCGCACAAAGAGCCGGTCATCTGGGCCGACACCGTGCATATCAACCTCAACGAAGCAAATCAACCGCAAAGCGAAACGCCTAAACAGACCGGTGACTCGTTCCTCCGCGCAGTCAAGTCGCTCAATCAGGCGATGTTCTCTATTCGCAATTCGTACATGGAAGATGTCGATGTCGACAAGATTGTGAAAGCCGGTATCGACGGTATGCTTGCCGGTTTGGACCGGTACTCAGTCTTGATGGAGAAGACCTCTTACGATCAGCTCATGGAGTCGACTCACGGGAAGTACGAAGGTCTTGGCCTGCAAATAGACAGTCGCGACAGCAGGATTGTAGTCATCTCCCCTATCGAGGGTAGCCCGGCCTGGAAGCGCGGACTCCGCGCCGGTGATATTATCTGGCAGATTGAAGACAAGTCAACTGAAGGACTAACAACTTCGGAAGCTTCGAAGCTGATGCGCGGTGACGCCGGCACGAGCGTGACCCTTAAGATCAAACGCGAGGGTATCCCGGATATGATCGACTTTGAAGTCGAACGGGCGGTAATCGAATTGAAGTCAGTCAATTATTATGGCGTCATACCCGGAACAACCATCGGGTATGTCCGGCTCTCGCGCTTTGCCGAAGAGACGAGTCATGAACTTCGCGATGCTGTTTCGGCCCTCACTGAAAAGAATGTTACCGGCCTCGTGTTTGACCTTCGCTCAAATGGCGGCGGTCTGTTGGATCAAGCCAAAGAAACGGCCGAGCTGTTTTTGAAACAGGGTAGCGAGATTGTCTATACCAAAGGGCGCGATGAATCATCAGAACGCCACTACACTTCGGAACGTCCGCCGATATACCCGGAAAAACCGCTTGTGGTGTTGGTAGACGAAGGCACTGCCTCAGCCAGTGAAATTGTCGCCGGCGCAATCCAGGACTGGGATCGCGGCGTCATCATAGGGAACACTACGTACGGCAAAGGGCTTGTACAGATGATCTTCCCGGTCTCGCAGGACGGCGCCATTCAACTGAAGCTGACCACGGCCAAGTATTATGTGCCGTCGGGTCGATGCATTCAGAAGGCTGAACTACAAGGCAAGAACATCCCCGGTCATCCGGATGCCGATGAAGAGGACGCGGCCGCGGATACGCTTTCGATTAAGAACCGTGATGTTTTCTACACCAACGGCGGACGGATTGTCTATGGCGGTGGTGGGATTGTACCGGATATTTCGACCGAACGTGAGCTGTGGAAGCCGATCGAGCTCAACCTGTACCGCAAACAGTTGTTTTTCGATTACGCGGTTAAGTATGTCGCTGAGCACCCGGACACGAAGCAGGACTTCCAGGTGACCGACGCGATTGTTGATGACTTCCGCAATTTCATCAAAGAGAAGAAATTTTCGTACAAGTCGGCTCTTGAATCGGCGGTCGACGACTTGAAAAAGACCGTGGCGACGGAAAAACAAGAAGCGACCTTCGCCGACGGTATCGCGCACATGGAAAGCGCGATCACCGCTGAGAAAGAAAAAGACTTCGACCGCTCCAAAGACTATATCCGCAAAGCGATCCAGCGGGAGATTGTTTCATCGGTGGCCGGTGAACGAGGCGTGTACGACAATCTGATCTTGAAGACCGACAATGCGGTCAAAGAGGCAGTCAGAGTACTCACAACGCCCAAAGAATATGGCAAGTTGATTGCCGCTGATCCGGGCAAGAAGAAATCCTGAACGCAGGAATAGACGAATTGAGCAAGGGCGTCTCCAATCGGAGACGCCCTTTTGATTTGGGTGTTATTGAGTCGAATCGATTGGTCGAACGCCGGTCTCGAAGCGTTTTAGGAGCCAAGTGTCGTTGTCGTTGACCAGTGTCCAGGTGACATTGAGATATGGATTCCCCGAGGAATCAACAAGCGCACAATCGACGCGGGCCTTTTTCTTGTTGTAAATAATCTCGCTTGGTCCCAAATGATCGAATCGCTTTTCGCCCTGACTTCCCCAAACGAACGTGACCAGAGAATCGATTGACAAGCCGTCGTCGGTCAGATCTCCAGAGACCAGTGAGTCCAGAGCGGTCAGATTCCGCGCCATAAGGGCAGTGTAGAGCTTGCCGATTTGTTCGCGAATGATCGGCGCCTGGTCACGGCCGGGAGTGGTCTTGTCGCATCCGCCCGATATGATAATCGTTGCGCCAACAATGACGAAAACGGCTGATCGCATGGTTTAGCTCTTGCGGCCCGACGTCAACCGGTATTGCCCGTTACCGCGACGGGTCACCAGTCCCGCTTTGGTCAGTTTGTTCAGCGTCTGCGTGGCGGTTAGATTCCAAAACCAATAGCGCAGTCCAAAAATCTGCTTGTCCTGAAGATATTGCGACGCAGTCGCCGCAACTTTGTCGCGCGCACTGGTGACTATCGGAATCGCGCCGATGGTCAGCGCCCGGAGGGCAGGGTGCATGGAGGTGGAATCCCACAGAAATATTTCGTACTTGTCGTCCGGAGCGAACGTGAAGTCACGCATCTCGATGAGCTGTTGTTCAGTCGAGAGATTTTCCGGACAATTGATTTTGGGGATTCGGTCACCAAAGGTCACTTGCACGCGGTTGGCGGCGATATCAAAATCAAAGTAGTGCGTACCGTTGAAAAAGTCTCCGCCTTGCACTGCGTACATAAAGGTCGGAATCCGTGTATGGCAAGGATCAGTGCCATAGAAGACGGTGAGCGGAGAAGTGCCGGTTACAAATTTCTGCCCCAGATCGTACCAGAGCGCCATGACAGAGACCAGCGGATACTTCTGATAGAGTATCCCGCCGGTATTGAGAAAGTTGTTGGTGTCGGGATCAAGAATCCCCTTTTTCACTAAGCTATCCAAGGCCACTTTGTATCCCGCTAGATTTTTCGTAAGAAGTGCGGCCAGGTCAGTCGAGGCTTGGTCGGCTGCCTTTTTCAATTCCTCGGCTTCTTTTGTGCCTACCACCGGAAAGTTTACGCGCACCGTGTCGCGGTTGTGATACATATATCCACCGGCGCATAGCTTATCGACAACAGAGACAATGTATGAGGTGTCGCACTCACAGAGAGCGGCGATCTGCGGCATCGTGCGGCCGTCGTTGAGCATGACAGGCAGTACGTGCGAAATTTCATCATCGAAATCATGCGAGTTGTTTGCCATAGGCGGAAGCGTGATTCGCTCCGACCAGTATTGCGCCACGCCGCTGGGAACATGAAAACGAAGGAAAAACGGTTGTTCAAAAACTTTAGTAGCGGTGGAAAGATCGTCGAGTGTATCGACGACATCGAATACAGTCAGCTTGAGGGTCGCCTCGCCGTAATTGCCGGGGATTTCGACAGTGGGCGTTAAGGTACGCGAAAACTGCGGTTCAAGCGGGTAAAACGTGTGCTTTACCCGGACCGGGTTCAAGTACTCACCCTTAAAAGTGATCTTTGTCTCCACTACGACAAACTTTATATCGTCGGTCTTGTTTTCGATCTCGAATGACATGTTGTGGACTCCCCAGCGCAAATTGGGGGTCTTGACATCGCCTACCACAAGATCGGAAGACTGGGCATGAGCAACGGCAAACAGTGAGATGGTCGCAGTGAGAAACCGTAACAGATGTCGCATGCAGAAACTCCTCTTTATTTCATCGAGCGGGCGGCAAGTTGCCCACAGGCGGCTTCTATATCTCTCCCCCGGCTTTGCCTGACGGTCACCGAGGAAACTCGTTGACTAAGCTCGCGAGCAAACCAATCGACCTTGTCATCGCTGGGTCGGGTAAATGGCAAGCCCGGTACGGGATTATACGCCAAAATATTGATTTTGCACGAAAGTCCGTGGACCAATTTCGTAAGGGCCGTGATGTCGGCCGGGGTGTCATTAAACCCCTCCATCAGGATATACTCAAAGGTGATATCTTGATCGGTCGACTCGGCGTAGCCACGAATAGCTTCCATCAATTTGGGGAGCTTGAAGGTATCAGCTACCGGCATCACCTGACGGCGCTTGGCCTGAGTCGCGGCGTGAAGCGAAAGCGCCAAGCGAGTTTTCGGGCTGGCCGCGGCCAACTTGGTGATCTTTGGAGAAATTCCAGAAGTCGAAACGGTGATGCGTTTGGGCGGAATCGCAAGTCCCAACGACGAGGTCATGATCTCCAGCGCGCCGATCAAATTATCAAAGTTATTCAGCGGCTCCCCCATCCCCATAAAGACGACATGAGAAAATGAGTCGTTGCCGTAGAGTTGTCGCAGAAACACAAGTTGTCCGACAATTTCGCCGACTGTCAGGTCGCGAAGAAGTCCCATCGTGCCTGTGGCGCAGAATTTGCAGGCCAGAGCACATCCAGCCTGTGACGAAACGCAGAGCGTGCGCCGGCGGGCGTCGGGGATTAAAACGGTTTCCACCGGGTGACCGTCGACCAGGCTAAAAAGAAACTTCTCGGTGCCATCGTTGGATCGTGACGTATGCGCCAGCCGCAGACCTTGAATCTCAAACTTCTCTGATAGATCTGCTCTCAGCTGACGACTTAGGTCAGTCATGGCCGAAAAGTTATGCTGGCGCGACTGGTAAATCCATTTGTAAAGCTGACGCCCGCGGAACCGGCCTTCGCCAAGCAGGGTCATCGTGTCCTGAAGTTGCGCCAGGGATTGTCCCAGCAGGTTGATCTTCGACATGGCCGACTAATGTAAGACATTCCGCCAATCTGGCAAGGAGAATGTGGACTTGGGTGCAACACGTACGCGCTGACCTTTTCAGTGCCTGCCATTTCGATTGGGTCTGAGCGGCGTTGCTTGACAGTCAGGCCATCGAGGGGTATTATGGTAGTAATCGGCGGGGTGTGGCGCAGCCCGGTAGCGCGCTTGCTTTGGGAGCAAGATGTCGGAGGTTCAAATCCTCTCACCCCGACCATTTTTTTGACAGATTCAACGAAACATGTACGAAACCGTAAAACTCAAGCCGGGCAAGGAAACGACTGTCCAGCAACGACACCCGTGGATCTTTTCTGGCGCACTCACCGCGCCGGTAGAGCCCGATCGTCACGGTAGTCTGGTGAAAGTTCTGGACAACCGCGATTTGGTCGCGGGCGTCGGAACCTGCTCGACCATGTCGACCATTGCAGTCAGAGTTTTTGAATTCGCTGATGTTACAATCGACACCAACTGGCTCACGCAGAAAATAAAGGCCGCACACGAGCGGCGACTGAGATTGGGGTTCGGACCGGGAACGCAAACCACCGGATATCGAGTGGTGTTCGGTGAATCGGACGAACTCCCCGGTCTTGTTGTTGATCGGTACGAGTCTGCAATTGTCTTTCAACTTAGCACCGCCGGTCTCGACCAGCTACGACCGTCGATAATTGAAGCGATTAAATCTGTCTTCAGCCCAACGGCGATCATTGAGAGATCGGATGTAACGTCGCGCAAAGATGAAGGGCTCGCCGAATTCTCGCAGGTTCACCATTGGGAAGGGTCGGCGCCTTTGACTTTTCTGGAGAACGGGATCAGATTTCAGGCCGATCTGATCAACGGGCAAAAGACCGGATTCTATTTGGACCAACGCGACCTCCGCCAAAAGATCCGCTCCTTTGCTCAGGGACGGCGGGTGCTAAATCTCTTTTCGTATACCGGCTCGCTTGGCATTGCCGCTTTGCTTGGCGACGCGATGGAAGTTCTCAATGTCGATTCGTCGGCCGTTGCGCTGGATCAATGCTCGGCGCTGGCCGAACAAAATGGCATTCCCAGACACAAAATGCGGACGGAAGCCGAAGATGTGTTTCAGTGGTTGTCGCGCAATAATGAACCGTCGTGGAATATGGTGATCGTCGACCCACCGTCACTGATC
The DNA here is from genome assembly GCA_044227335.1 of Candidatus Zixiibacteriota bacterium. Taxonomy (GTDB): domain Bacteria; phylum Zixibacteria; class MSB-5A5; order GN15; family FEB-12; genus JACRAV01. The sequence continues at coordinate 6,365 of JBGAWZ010000047.1, forward strand.
AAGTCGCAACGTCACATCGATGCCGGCCGGAAAGCGTATCATTTTCTTTTTCGGGCGGCGTTGCGGCTGGTTGTCGACGGGGGCCTTTTGGTGACCTCGAGTTGTTCGCAGTTTCTGACCCACGAAGACATGGCGATCACGCTTCGGCGCGCCTCAACTCAGAGCAATTGCCGGCTATTCCCGATTTGTCACTTAGGCCACCCAGCCGACCATCCAGTGACAGTTTATTTCCCCGAAGCTGAGTATTTGAAGTCTACGATTTCGCTGGTCGAGCGGTAGGCGACCAACCATCATACTGCCAATCAATGGGTTACGGCAAAGTTTGCGGTTTGCCAAAAATTAGGCATTTTTGTCTCTTTTTGCCGTTGACAGACTTGTCCTTTAACTGTACTATTTTAGTCGTATGAGAGAATTTGCGGGTAGATTTGTGAAAAAAATCACAAATCATGCCGAATATAGTAATGGAGATAATCTCCGCCCGGTTCCAAAGCGAGGAGGATTCACGCATGGGACTTGATCGCCGAGAGTTTTTCAAAATAGCCGCCGCCGGGTCGACCCTTCTGCTTTCGGGGAAAGCCTCGGCCACCGACGAGCCACAGGCAATCGACTGCACACAGACATATGGTGTGCTGGTGGACACGGTGGTATGTATCGGTTGCAGAAAATGCGAGTGGGCCTGCAACACCGAACACAAATTGACCGATCTGCCCCTCACCCAGTACGAAGATAAGTCCGTCTTTCAGAGTCATCGCCGCCCCGAACACAATGCCTATACAGTAGTCAATCAGTGCGATGATCCGGTTCACCAAAAGCCATTCACAATGAAAGTTCAATGCATGCATTGCAATCACCCGGCCTGCGCGTCGGCGTGCATTGTGGGTGCTCTGCGCAAAGAACACAACGGCCCCGTGTCGTACGATGCCTGGAAATGTATCGGATGCCGTTATTGCATGGTGGCTTGCCCGTTCCAGGTGCCGGCCTATGAATACGCCGAGGCGCTCAAACCACAGGTGCGCAAATGCACTTTCTGTTCAGAAAGACTCAAAGAGGGAAAGAAGCCGGCCTGTATCAGCATTTGCCCCAACGAAGCACTCACCTTCGGAACTCGCCAAGAGCTGATCGATCTGGCCAAGAGCAGAATCCTAGCCGCACCTGAAAAGTATGCCGACTATGTTTATGGGGTAAACGAAGTGGGCGGAACTAGTTGGATGTATCTCGCCCCGACTTCATTTGATCATACGGAACTTCCCAAACTACCCGACAAGGCAATTCCGCCGATCACTGAGACGATACAACACGGGATATTCAAATCGTTCATCCCCCCGCTTGCGCTCTATGGAGTACTCGGGCTGGTTATGCATTCTATGAAAGACAGCTCTGAAGAGGAGGACTCCCATGGCCAATCATAACGGCGCCGCGCCAGTGCAAGTGAAGTTCTTCTCTACCGGAACAAAAATTGTCTCGATCATTGCCGCATTGGGAATTGGCTCGTATCTCTACCGTCTGATTTTCGGACTGGCCGCAACGACCAATCTTGATAATCAGTACCCTTGGGGAATCTGGATTTCAATCGATGTCGCTTCGGGTGTGGCACTGGCCGCCGGTGGATTCACCACCGCCGCATTGGCTGACATATTCCACAAGGAGCGGTATCACGTCATTGTCCGCCCGGCACTTTTGACCGCCATGCTCGGCTATACGTTTGTAGTCATCGGACTGCTGGCCGATCTTGGTCGCTACTACAATGTCTGGCACCCGATGCTCCCTTCAATGTGGCAGGGGAATTCGGTGCTGTTCGAAGTCGGCATGTGTGTGATGGTCTACCTGACGGTGCTGTACATCGAGTTCCTGCCTATTGTTGCAGAGCGATTCGCCGGCAAAGTGAATCTCCCCGGTTTCCTGAGGATATTCAATAACTTCCTCAATTCTTGGTTGACGGTTTGCGAGCGGTACCTCCCCCGATTCATCTCGCTGTTTATCATCATGGGCGTGGTGCTTTCCTGCCTTCACCAATCGTCGCTTGGCACGCTCATGGTGATTGCGCCGACTAAGATGCACCCGCTTTGGTACACCACCATCTCGCCACTGCTCTTCTTGCTGTCAGCTATTGCGGTTGGATTTCCGATGGTGATATTCGAATCGATCCTGGCGTCGAAATCGTTCAAGCTCAAACCGGAGACACCGGTGTTGTCATCGATTGCTCGATACACTCCGATTCTTCTCGGAATATACTTCGCGGTGAAAGTCGCCGATCTGACAATTCGCGATGCCTGGCCGTATTTGTTTGAAGGCTCGATCCAGTCGTTCTTGTTTACTGTGGAATT
>JBGAWZ010000048.1:0-9191 GCA_044227335.1 Candidatus Zixiibacteriota bacterium
ATTGAGCCTTACGACAGAGGACATGGTCAGCCTTAAGAATGTGGCGATAGACTACAACGGCATCCCATCGGTGCCGCAAACCTCCCCCAACGAAGCGTTGGTGCATTGCGACTTTGCGTCTGGGGTCGTCACTATTGACACACCAGATACTCTTGGAGCAGTCCACTTGGTTTTTTTGGGTCAAGCCACCGATGTCTCCATAAGTAATGGATTGCAAACGTCACTGAATTTCAATTACGACGTCACGACCGGCTACACCGAAGTCATAGTGTGCAATCTCATTTTGGTCGACTCAATTCTGGGCGGCACTCAGTTGACAGTGACTCCATCGGTACCCCTTGTCAAATTTGAATGCGCCACATACTACGGCAAGCGCGTCAAATCAATAATCGATTCGCCAACCGGTTTAGATGACGATAATTCGACTCAACTCCCTTGCGAATTTGCGCTTTACCAAAACTTTCCGAATCCATTCAACGCCTCGACTCAGATAGCATTCGATTTGCCCAGTCCCGGATATACTAAGATCGAGATCGTGAACTCTCTGGGACAGGTAGTACAGTCATTGCAAAAGCTCTATGGCGTCGGAGAGCACCGTGTCGAATGGAATGGGGTTGATGACCGAGGTACGTCCGTGGCCAGCGGGGTTTACTATTATCGAATCACCGCCGGCACGTTTTCAGCCGTGCGTAAGATGGTCTTGTTGAAATAGTCTCTTATTTCATAGTATCAAATCCACCACCGTGGCCCCCCCCCCGATGATGCGTATTGACATGATCCTCCGCTCAAGACAAACCGCGATATATTCCAACGTAGCGGCCTTGGTTTCCGACGGCGCGAACTGATGCAGATCGAGGGTGCCGTCGATCGGATACTCAATCGGGTTTTCATCTGAGTTAATCATAATGAAATGTAGTGTCGGCGCTTGATAACATGCAAGCCCGTGTGATTCTGGTTTTCTCAACTCGGCGCGCCCTTGATTCACAGTCCGGAGTGTACTATGTTCTTGGCTACGAAACATTCACCTTAAGAAAGCGTTGACCATGACTACGATGACTACAGCTAAACCTGCCCCGACCTGGGATTTGGACTCGATCTTCCCGGGGGGAAGTCGCTCTGATGCCTTCAAACAGTATCGCCAACAACTGCGTTCCGACCTTGAATCGGCCGCCAAAGCGCTCGGAAATTTGCCGCCCACACTTGACAGCACCACCCAGGCCGAGTGGCAGAGATTTGTTCTCACGTTGCAGGATTTGCTGGAGCGGATCGATCTGGTCAAGTCGTTTGCCGGTTGTTTAGTGGCCGCCGACGTGAGCGATAGCATGGCGCAGGTGATCGTCGGTGAAGGCGATTTGTACCTGGCCGAATGGGAAAAACTCAAGGCGGTCTTCGAACCGCTGACTCTTCGGCAGTCGGACTCGGCTTGGGAGAAACTGGTCACCACAAACGAACTGGCCGGTGTTCGGTTCTTCTTAGATGAAATGCGATTTCTTGCCAAAGCCAAAATGGCGCCGGAACTGGAGACCTTAACGCTCGATCTGGCGGTTGACGGCTATCATGGCTGGGCGAGGTTTTATGACAAGCTGGCGGGTGACATACGGGTGGATTTCGTCGACAATGGCAAGAGCACCGAGTTATCACTGGGCCAATTAGCTCCCAAAATGGCCGACAGAGACCGCTCAGTACGCAAACAGGCGTTTGAGAAGATGACTCAGGCATGGACAGCGCGGGAAGAACAGGCGGCCAAAGCGCTGAACTCGCTGGCCGGATTCCGGCTGGCAGTGTACAAGCATCGGAAGTGGGATTCATTTCTCTATGAGCCACTGATCAATGCTCGGATGAAACCCGAATCGCTCGACGCCATGTGGAGCGCAGTCGAAAAAGGAATTGCCAAGCTCGCGCCGTATATAAAAGCCAAGAAATCACTTTTGGGCATCGACAGATTCAGTTGGTACGATGAGTTTGCCCCCTGTGGTGCGGTGACAAAAACATACAGCTTTGACGAGGCCTCGCAGTTTATCGTTGATAATACCAAGTCTTTCTCGACTCATCTGGCCGGATTCTGCAAGATGGCGCTGGAAAAACGATGGGTTGAGGCCGAGGACCGGGCCGGTAAAGCGGGCGGAGCGTTTTGCACGGGCATGGGGCCATTTAGACAGACCAGAGTATTCATGACGTATGCCGGCACCTACGACAATCTGAGCACGCTGGCGCACGAACTCGGCCACGCCTATCACTCGTTTGTGCTCAATCACAAACCGTTCTTTGCGTCGATTTATCCAATGACCCTGGCCGAGACGGCCTCGATATTCACAGAATCATTGGTGACTGATGCCGCACTTTCGGCAACGACGGACCGTGAAGAGCGGCTCATGCTGGTGGACCAGAAACTGCAAAGCGCCTATGTTCTGTTCTGCGATTTGTACGCGCGGTACCTGTTTGAAACGTCGTTCTACGCCGAGCGCAAAAGCGGTATGGTGGAAACTGCGCGTCTCAGGGAACTCATGATCGCCGCTCAGAAAAGAGCATTCGGTGGACTTTTGGACGAGAGCGGGTATCATCCCCTCTTCTGGTGCTCCAAGCTTCATTTCTATGCCACCGATGCACCGTTTTACAATTTCCCGTACACATTTGGATTCCTGTTTTCGCAGGGTGTATACGCCCAGGCCAAGGCGGAAGGGGCCGGCTTTGCCGAGCGCTACCGCGCTCTATTGGCTGATACCGGTAGCATGTCCAGCGAGGAAATCGCTCACAAACACCTGGCGGCCGACCTGACCAAAGAAGACTTCTGGTCCAAAGCGGTCAATCTGGCGTTGGGCGATGTTAATGCCTTTGTCAATATGGTCGGCTGAGCGAATCCGACCACTTAACCACACACCCGGCGATCAATTCAAACGCCCCGGCAGAAGAACAATCTTCGGTCGGGGCGCAACTTTGAGGGGCACATATCGTACTAACAAAGCAGGTAGTACGTCTATACTCTTTTGGAGGTCTCCGGAATGATGAAGAAGATATCAATAATCGGAATAATTGTGATTGTTGTGGGTGGGGCGGTATTCCTGTTCGCCCGCGACGGCTCGGCCAAAAAGGACGAAGGATTCAAGACCGTTTCAGTCATCAAAGGGACTATCGTCGATAAGGCGCTGGCGGTCGGCAAGATCGACCCCAAGCGGCAAATCAATGTCAAATCGAAGATTCCGGGACTTATCAAACTGATTCACGTGCAGATCGGCGAGCGGGTTCATGTCGGCGATCCATTGTTCACGATCGCGCCGGACCCCACTCCACTTGAGTTTGCCGAAACCAAGCGACAGGTCGAACTGGCCCAGGTGACCTACGACAACCAAAAGCGCGATCTCGATCGCAAAAATTCACTCAAAGACAAACAGCTCATTTCCAATCAAGAATGGGAAACACAGCGGTCGTCTTATGAAGAGGCCGAACTTCACTTGAAGCTTGCCAAAGAGCGCCTCGCGTTGATCGAGACGGGTCACATAGAGACCGCCGGGCGGCAGGTTGACAATGTTATCAAGTCAAATGTGAACGGTACGGTGCTTTCGATCGCAGTTGAAGAGGGAGACCCGGTGGTACCGCTTACAACGTATCAGGCCGGCACCGATCTGATGACCATTGCTTACATGGAAGACTTGATTTTCAAGGGGAATGTCGACGAAATCGATGTTGGCAAACTGCACGAAGGCATGACTGCCGAAATTGAAATAGGCGCGATTCCTAATCAGAAAATCAAAGGCACATTGACCAAAGTCTCGCCCAAGGCGCACAAAGAAGAAGGATCGACGCTATTTGAAGTCGAAGTTCAGATCACCGATGCCGGAGACAAGACACTTCGGGCCGGGTACAGCGCCAACGCCAGTATCATCATTAATCAGAAAGATTCAGTGTTAGTTGTTCCGGAACGGCTGGTAAAAGTCACCGACTCAGTCTCTACGGTAGAAGTGAAGGACTCGATCGGCCAGATTGCGAGCCGTACGGTCAAAACTGGTTTGTCCGACGGAATAAATATCGAAGTTATCGAGGGCCTCAAATTGGGCGACTCGGTGATCGAACGTCCGCCTAAAGAAATCAAGGCCGACTAAGCCAAGCGGGATCGAACCTGCGATGATTCGCCTGCACACACTCAAGCAATTCCTCAACGATATGCGGAGGCAAAAACTCCGCACATTGATGACCACCTTCGGAATCTTCTGGGGGACCTGTTCAATTGTGCTTTTGTTCGCCTTTGGACAGGGGCTACGGGAACAGCAGATCAAGGCCCAGAAGGGAATGGGCGAAAATATCGCGATCTACTGGCCGGGGGTAACGTCGATGGAGTATCGCGGTCTCCCTCGCGGCCGAAGAATTAATTTTACCGAAGAAGATGTGGCTCTGATTAAGTCACGGGCGACCACGATCAATGCCATCTCGCCGGAATATTCCAAGTGGAATTGCGCAATGAAGGTCGGCAAGGCAACTCAACTGCGAAACATCTGTGGTGTCTGGCCGGAATTCGGCGACATGCGCAATCTGATCGCGGACGAAGGCAGTCGGTTCATCAACGATGCCGATCAGACCTTGCGCCGACGAGTGATGTTCATCGGCGATGAACTCAAAAAAGAATTATTCCCTGATAAGCCGGCCGTTGGAGAGACGATCCTGGTCAACGGCGTACCGTTTACGGTTATCGGTGTCATGAAGACCAAGAAGCAGGACTCATCCTACAACGGCCGCGATTCGCGAAAAGGTTTTATCCCGGCTTCGACCTTCACGTCGATGTACTCCAACCGCTACCTCAATGACTTTGTTGTCCAGTGCAAGCCGACCGAGGTTATGGCCAGCACGAAAAAGGAAATTCTCGGTATTATGGGAGTCAAGTATCGCTTTGACCCCACCGACAAGGAAGCGCTTTCGGTTTGGGATACTACCGAAGGAATCGCTTTTCTTAAGACTTTCTTCATGGCCTTTCAGTATTTCCTTGTCGGAATCGGGATCGCCACTCTCATCACTGGCGGAATAGGCGTATCGAATATCATGAATGTCGTGCTCGAAGAACGCACCAAGGAAATCGGCATCAAAATGGCGCTGGGAGCGCGCAAGAGCTATATCCTGAGCCAGTTCATGGTCGAAACTCTGATGATCACAGTGCTCGGCGGTATTTGCGGTTTCGCCTTCGCGGCGCTGATCGTAAATGTCATTCCCCTGCTCAAACTCGAAGAATACATCGGCACACCCACTATTAATATGTGGGGCGGTATCATGATGACTTTCCTGCTGGGAGTGATCGGATTTTTGGCCGGTATTTTCCCGGCTCGGAGAGCGGCCAATCTTCAACCGGTACAAGCATTGAAGTTGTTTTAGCATATGCAGTTGTCAACAATCTACAACGTCTTCGTTCGCGATTTCCGCAAACAGAAGAAGCGAATCACGCTGACTATCATTGCCCTTTGCTGGGGAACGATTTCTATCATGCTCCTGCTTGGATTCGGCGAGGGACTGCGCAACCAACTTTTGGTGAACAGTAAAGGCATGGGCGACAAAATTACCGTTCTCTGGCCCGGTTCGACCAGCATTCCATACAAGGGCCTCGGCAGAGGCCGGGCGCTCCATTTCCTTCCCGAGGATGTCGAATACTTGAAAACGCGTGTGCCGGAAATCGACGAGATCGGCGCGGAGTATCATCGCTGGGGAGTGACAATCAAGTATGGCGAAAAAGTCGTTAGCGAGCATGTGAACGGTGTCACCCCTAACTACGAACACCTGCGCAATCATATCGCCCAGATCGGCGGCCGGATGATCAACGATGTCGATATTCAGTTGAAACGCCGCACGGCATTTTTGGGCGACGCCCTCAAAGAACGGCTCTTTGGCGATGAAGACCCTGTCGGCAAGACAATACTGGTCCAGTCGATGCCGTTCACGGTGGTTGGCGTGCAGATTCACAAAATGCAGATGAATTCCTACAGCGGGATGGATCAGGACAAGTTGACTATTCCTGCCACTACATTTCAGGCGGTCTTCGGCGATCCGTATCTTGATAACTTGATCTACAAGCCCAAAGACCTATCTCAAATGAAACAAGCCGAGCAGAAAGTCAAAGAGGCGCTCGGCGCGAAGTACAAGTTTGACCCGGCCGATAAGCGCGCGCTCTGGATTTGGGATGTTGCCGAAAGTCAGCGGGAAATGGACAATGTGTTGACCGGCATTAAGGTCTTTCTTGGCATTATCGGCGGACTCACTCTTTTGATCGCCAGTGTCGGGGTGGCGAATATTATGTATGTATCGATTAAGGAACGAACACGCGAAATCGGCATCAAAATGGCGGTCGGGGCGCGCCGGTCTTATATCCTGACACAGTTCTTAATTGAAGCGATCTTGATCACCTTCACTGGCGGATTTCTGGGGATGGCCATCAGTATCGGTATTACCGAAGGATTCAAGCGGATCCCTATCAAGTCGGATGTGCTCGATTTCATGGGGCGTCCGACTATATCAATTGAAATAGGCTTGACAGTAGTGGCGATACTGGGCGTCATGGGGATTATCTCGGGATTTTTCCCCGCGCTCAAGGCGGCCTCGGTCAAGCCAGTCGAGTCACTAAGGTACGAATAATTACAAGACAACGAGAGATAGTCATGACACCACTCATTTCACTCAGCCGGATCAGAAAAACCTACACGACCGGCAAGGTCACTTTCGACGCCCTTAAAGGTGTCGACTGCTTTGTCGAAAAGGGGGAATTCATGGCGATTGTTGGGCCGTCGGGTTCCGGCAAGTCAACAATGATGAACATTATCGGGTGCTTGGATATTCCTTCAGAGGGCGAATATCATCTGGGTGGCGAACTGGTCAATACACTCAGCGCCAACCAACTGGCCGATATCCGCAATCGGAAGATCGGGTTTGTTTTTCAGGCTTTCAACCTTCTGCCCTACGCGACCGCCTTTGAAAATGTCGAAGTGCCACTTTTGTTCGCCAAAGCCTCTTCGCGCAAGCGCAAAGACCGGGTGGTTGAACTCCTGGAGCGGGTTGGACTGGGACAGAAGCTTGAAAACAAGCCGACTGAAATGTCCGGCGGCGAAATGCAAAGAGTGGCGGTCGCCCGCGCGCTGGCCAACGAGCCGGACATCATATTGGCCGACGAACCAACCGGAAACCTCGATACGAAGTCCGGCGCGGAGATCTTTTCGCTCTTTCGCGAGCTTCATTCAGCCGGAAAAACGATCATTATCATCACCCATGACTTGAATCTCGCCCGACAGACGGAGCGGGTATTCAAGCTCAAAGACGGTTTGGTCGACTCTGGCAACGGCGTCATGGCCGCCTGACCTGATTCGCAACGCAATCGCAACCCCACTCGCACCTTTGACGTTTTGCGCCGATACGGTATCTTACGTCTGTAGGAAGAAGTGTCGATGCGCCCACTCCATATTTACATAGCCGCCGTAGTCTTGACCGTTTGCGCCGAGGTCGCACTTGGTCAATACACCCGTGAATCGGCCCCTTTTCCGGTAGCCGACGAACGCGGCACCACTCCATTTCCCTTTCTGGGAGGAATCAACTTCCCCAAGCCGCTTTTGATCGATTTTGACCACGACTCGCGCTACGATTTATTTGTCGCCGACCAATGGGGTAAACTGGCTTACTATCACAATGACGGTTCGGCCCAGCAACCGTTCTTTACTCCAGTGACTGATCACTTTGGCGGAGTCGAGATTGGCACCTGGTTTACCCTATGCGATATCGATGACGACAGTGATTTCGACTTATTTTGTGACAACCGAATCGGGGGCGTGGATTTTTGGCAAAATCAATCGATAGGCGCGGCCATCAATTTCACACTGGCCGATTCGGTCTTTGGCGACACGGCCGCCGGTGGCTTTCAGACCGGCATCAACAACACCGGGACATTTGTAGATATTGATAACGACGGAGACCTGGACTTCTTTTTCGGCGGTCTGGGCGGAAATCTGGTGTTTTATCGCAACACGGGTACACCCACTAACGCCGTTTTTGCATTTATCACGGAATTGTACGACTCGGTGATCGCCTTTCCACAAGGAGCCGCGTCGCCCAAACAAAATCCCAACCACGGCTTTTCGACAATTTGTTTTGCTGATATCGACGACGACAGCGATCTCGATCTGTTCTTCGGCGATATCTACAACCAAAATGTCTATCTGTTTTCCAATCTGGGCACGCCAACGATCTCCGATCTTAACTGGACAACACAAGATTATCTGGCCTCGCCAACCACCGGATTCAATCACGAGACATTTGCCGATCTGGACGCCGACGGTGATCGTGATCTGGTGATAGGGGTTGCGCAAGGCGATACCAAGTACAATTTGCGCCTATACGCCAACCTCGGAACGCCACAAAACGCCTCATTTTTCCTGGCAGACTCGGCGCTCATCCACACGCTGGATTTTGGAAGCTCTGCTGTACCCTCGCTGGCCGATCTGGATGGCGATCGCGATCTTGATGTCTTGATTGGAGCCGAAGATGGGACTCTCAGTTATTTCAAGAACACCGGCTCAATCTTTGCCCCGGCTTTAGAGTATCAGACAAACTACTTTGCGGGAATACATGGTGGATTTAATTCAGCCCCTGAGCTTGCAGATCTGGATTCCGACGGCGACTTAGATCTTCTGATGGGCAATCTGACGGGGCAGATCGGTTATTGGAACAATGTCGGCACCAAATTGAACTTTGTTCCGCAATTGGTGACGAACAAACTGGCCGGAATCAAAGTTGACCAGCTGGCAACGCCGCGATTAGCTGACCTAAACGGCGATTCGCTAGTTGATTTGATTGTCGGCGAATGGGATTTCAACGGGTTTGCAAACCTACTGCTTTACCAAAATACCGGAACAGTCTCTTCTCCGGTCTTTACCTTAGTGACCGCGACATTGCTTAAGAAATCGTTCCGCGATATGACAATCCCTGAAATAATCGATTGGGATCAAGACGGCAAACTTGATCTTCTGGTCGGCGGGCGAAGTCCCCAGGCGACCATCTATCGCAATACCGCCCCAACCGGCGAGTTCCCTGACTCGCTTACCCTCGTGCCGCTTGTTGATTCGGTCCCCGGAAACAGTGACGGCGCCCGGCTAGCGTATTCAGTTGGCGATATCGATGCCGATGGCGACTTCGATATGATCGCCGGCGAGGACGACGGCGGGCTCAATTTCTAT
>JBGAWZ010000049.1:0-8499 GCA_044227335.1 Candidatus Zixiibacteriota bacterium
CGACCTCTTCGGGCGGGGTGATCGATGAAATATAGAACTCAAGCAGTTCTAATCCGTACTTCTGAAATTCGGCGCGAACGATTGCGGACAACTCGGCGGCCAGCTCGGTGTATTCTCTAGGCAGATCCAAGATCGAGTCGAGTTTTTCGCCAAGAAGATCATTGAGCCGGGCGATGACAACTTCGCGCAGATATTCCTGAATATCACCGGTCGTGTAGATTGCCTGACGGCCGACTACTGAATTCAAGAAGAGCATCGGCTCGGCGATACGCATCGAATAGACACCGTTACCGCGCAAGCGAACAAAGCCCAGTTTGCTGTCTTTGAAAGTCACCGGCGTGCGCGTTCCCCATTTCAGATTGATGAAATTCTTGGTGTTGATGAAATAGACTTCCGCCCGAAACGGCGAAGTGAATCCCCATGGGAGGGAGAGCAGACGGGTGAGAATCGGAATATTAAGTGTCGACAAGGTGTGCCGGCCGGTGGTAAACGAATCAGCGGCGTGGCCATCCTTGAAAAAGACGGCGAGCTGGCTGTCGCGAACGATCAACTGCGCACCCAGCTTGAAGTCGGCTGATCCCTCCTGCGGGAGCCGGTAGATCATTTCGTTGCCGGTGGGGTCGACCCATTCCAGAATTTCGAGCATTACTGACATAACTTCTCCCAGATTACCAATTTCGGGTTATTTGGGTTATAGGTCGGCTGAAATTGCATCACCCTTTACCACCGGCAGGTAAAAGGTGTTGTATGAGCGGACACCTGCCGATATACTATGGTTGAAACCACTAATACGGATAGAGAAGATGAACTCACGCAAGCATTCTAAAGTCTTGGCCGTCATCGGCTTTTTACTGCTATGGGCCCCAGGAGTTTCCGCCGAAAACAGGACTCCGCTATTCAATGCTAAGTCTGTACCAGTTAAACCGACAGTCCATCAACTGATATCGCAGGCCGAGCAGTCGATAGCGGCACCGTCTAAATTCCCGCTAACGGTCTGTCAGGGGAATTGGCAAGGTGGCCAGAGTATGGCGTATTTGGATTGGCTGACCGGACTTGAGGCCTACTTCTCGTATCAGGATCCGACCGAGACTGGTTGCACCAATACATATCCGTTTGGCGTCGTGTCTATCATCTGGCCTATTTATGTTCGTCAGCCGACCGAGATTCGGCTTTACCCGGCATTACTTGGTATTTTTGCCGATAGTCTCCCCTGTACTTATCCAGGGACGCCGCTTTTTGTAGGCACTGACACGATCATCCAGCTTAATGACACAGGTTTTGTGTCCCTTGAGATATCGTTGCCCGATACCACCTGCGTGGCGGGACCGTACTTCGCCACCATTGTTGTCGATACGTTTTTAAGCACTGGACTGGTGGATATTGTCGTCGACAGTGGAAGCGTTGCGCGCACCTGTGCGTCGTATAACGACTTTGGTCATGCGCCAAATGATCTTATCACAGTCTCAGGCTTCACCGACAATCTCAAACTTTGGTCGCGCGGCGTCAATGCGCCGCAGAGTCAGTGCTTCTGTTGCGCGGGCTCAACCGGCAATATTGACTGCGAACCGGACGACATTGTTGATATCAGCGACCTGACCCGCTTGATCGATTACCTGTATGTTTCACTCAGTCCGCTCTGTTGCGTTGCGGAGGCCAATTGCGACGGTCAGCCGGGAGTAGATATTGCCGATGTGTCGGCGCTCATTGATTACCTGTACATCAGCTTCACGCCACTCGCGCCGTGTTGAGTTCCTGAATTCACTCAAAATAATTCGGCCCCGGCGGGAGATACCCGGCGGGGCCGTTTCCATTTCATAATCTCAATTATTATTTGATCAGGATCATCTTGCGAGTTTGTGTAAATCCGTCGGCCTCGAGCCGGTAGAGATACATTCCGGACGCCATCTGCGCGGCATTCCACTGCACACGCGATATGCCTGCGGGGGCCTGTCCTGCAAACGCGGCGACTTCCTGGCCCGAGACATTGAATATCCGCAACGTGTAGTTGCCGGCGACCGGAAGCGAGAACTCGATACTGGTCGACGGATTGAACGGATTAGGATAATTCTGCGACAGGGTATAATCGGTCGGCGTGAGCTTGGCACTAATCGGCGCACCTTCGTAAGTCGCCATTTCGATATTCACAAGCGGGGCATTCGCCTCGATAAACTTCCCTGTGAATACATTGCCGCGAGTCATGCTAAAGATCAAGACGCGGGTCACCGCGCCGTCGGACGAGTACTTCATATCCATCTGATCGGCCAATAGAACCGGCTGGACATCGCCACTGAACAAAAGGAGCGCCGCGCCGACTTCGCCGTCGACAGCGACAGCGTCGCCATCACGCGTTACTTTCATATCGACCGGCGCAAGCTTTGGATACGGCGACGCGTCGCCCACGACAACTCGGATGAGATAGACCAGATCGGCGACCGTAAGCGGGACGCCGTCGGCGTTCACATCGGAAGCGGCAATTGATCCTTGGACATGGTTGCCAAAAGCCGAAAGGCCGTTGATAAAGTAATTGGAGAACATAACGGCATCGGCGATTTCGTACGAAAGGCCGTTTAAGTTAAGATCGCCCCGGGCGTCGATTGAGTCAGCGCAGACAATATCGATACCACCATTATAGAAATCCAGACACCGAAGCGGCGCCGGCTTATTCGGCGTACCGCCGCCGACCAGGCAATTACTTTGGACGCCACTAAAAGTTGAGAATCCAAAGTCCGGATCGGCGATAGACAACGGATTGTCGTAATCAAAGATGTCATCGTTCACAAATGACGTATCGCCATTCTTGTTCGAGAACGAGTTGTCGCCGCAGTCGAGCCAGAAGAACCGGATCGGCGCAAATTGACACTCAAGCGTTCGGTCATTTGAGACCAGGAAGCATAGTTCGGCCAGTTCGTAACTGCCGTTGTCGGTCGGTCCATAGCAAAGCGGGTGATTGGCGCCGTTGTTGGTCTCGGCGATGGCGGTAATTCGCACCAGACCCGAAGGACACCCGGAGCCGCAGTTGCCGAACGGCCCGAAGCGGTAAGTAAAATACTCCCAGCGGCAATCGCCGATAAACTGGCCGGCGTTGACGCTACCCAAAGTCAGGGCCGAGTTGTCGTAAGCTATAAGAAGATCAAATCCACCCGAAACAAAAGAGTGGTTGCTCATCGTGATCGGCACGCAGGTATTCATCCCCTGAATTGCATTGTGAATTTTGGCTATCTGTACATCCGGACAAGTAGGTTGACAGGCAGAGTCAGTTACTAAAACATTGGTAATTGCCGTATCAGCCTTGCCGCAGGAATCGGTTACGATCAACTTGAGCGTGTTGTTTCCCAGTATCGGCATGAAGCAGATCTGGTTATTAATAAACGTCCCACCTTCAGAGATGACGGACATGAGATTGTTGTCCGGATCGCTGTACTGGAAGCCGGGTAAACAAATCGTAAACGGTTGGCACCAACGGATCGTCGTGTCATGTGGTCCGATCGCCACCGGCGGATCGTTGAGGTCAATCGTTACCTTAAACGATGAGATGCAAACCGCCGTACAGTAGTCTCGGCACTCAATCACAATGTCATAGCTACCCGACTCCGTTGGAGTATATCTCCAAAGACTCGGGCCGCTGGGCGGCGGTGTGACAATTTTTCCGGGGCCGGACAATAGGCTGATTTGGTATGCAGGCAAGTTTCCATCGGGGTCAAAACATCCAACCGGAATGGAGATTTCGCCTGGGTAGCACATCTTAATTGTTGTGTCATTATGTACTATGCAAACAGGCGGGTGATTAGCCACAAAAGTCACGATAAACGACTTTTCACAGAAAACACCGCACGAATCTTGACATCGGATGACTACGGTATCAGTCTCACTTTGTTCTGCTGTGTAGCACCAACCCTCATTCGTCAGCGTCCCCTTATTGCTCAAGAGTATGGGTGGCAGATAATTCTCATCTGGATCGCCGCACCCTGCCGGCAAACACACTTTTGCAGGCGGACAAATGAATATGGTTGTATCTCTCGGTACCGAGCATTCTGGCGGACGATCAAAAAGAAATGCGACACGCAGGGTTTGCTCGCAAGTCGCACCGCAACTGTCTTTGCATTCAAGAATGACATGGACAGCGGTATCGCTGAGGGTAGGCGTATAGCACCATTGTCCGCTCACAATTGAACCGGGACCAGATTTGATGGTCGGCTGACCGGCCAACATGTTGCCGTCAGGATCGGTACAACCGGTCGGACGGCAGATCTGAATTGGGGTGCAGAGGAAATAGGTGGTATCGACATTTGGTACGGTGCAGACCGGCGGGCGGTTGATTCGGACACGCACAACAAAACTGCACTGGCTTGACTGGCCGCAGGTGTCCTCGCATTTGATCGACACGGTCAGGTCTTCATTGGTAATACCCGGGGTGTAGCACCAGTACCCGTTGGCAATCGTGCCCTTGTCGGACAGAAGGGTCGGCTGATTCGCCTTGAGATTGTTGTCTATATCGGCGCACGAAACCGGCAGGCAAATCTGAGTCGGTTCGCACAAGAAAACGGTCGTGTCGTGCGGGACAATGCAAGTAGGCGCCGAGTTGACCCAGAAAGTCACAGTGAAAGTCTTTTCGCAATACTGGCCGCAGGCATCGGTGCACCGGATGGTCACCGTAACCGCACCACTTTGGGTGGGCGTATAGCACCAGGCACCGTTGGTGATTACTCCGGGGCCGCTCATGAGTGACGGTTGGTGCGGGAGCAGGTTATTGTCCGGATCGGTACAGCCCACCGGCAGGCAAACTTCGGCCGGAGCGCAAAGATTGATAGTTGTATCAGTCGGTCCCTGGCAGACCGGAGGATTGAAGGTGGTGACAAAAGTAATAGTAAAGGTCTTCTCGCAGAAATTTCCGCAGGAATCCTCGCAACGAATGGTTACCGGCACAACTTCGTTTCCGACCGGCGTGTAGCACCATTCTCCCGCGGCCAAGGCACCTTTGGGTGTCAAGAGCATTGGAGAATTCGGTATTTGATTGTGTTCGTCATCGGTGCAATAGACTGGCAGACAAATTGGGGAAAGTGAACAAAGATAAATCGTGGTATCGGCAGGAGTATGGCAGACGGGCGCCTCGTTCAGTTCAATCTCCACATGGAAAGTATCCTGACAGAATTCGCCACAGGTATCCATACAACGAATGACCACGTCGAAACTGGTATCCTGCGACGGCGTGTAGCACCATTCCGGAATCGGCGTTGTGGCGCTACCAGGTACATCGCGGTCGGGATTTTCTATGATTTTACCTGTGATCGTTCCAGGGCCGGAGAGAATCTCGCAACCGGCGAAGTTACCGTCGGGATCGTATGAAAACAGCGGCAGGCAAATTTCCTGCGGGTAACACAGGTAGAGTGAGGTATCCGATGGCAAGTCGCAGACCGGCGCGCTATTGATGGTGACATTGAATTCGGTCAAACAGGTATCAGCCATCCCGGTTGAATCGGTGACAATGACTTTGATGGGATACAGTCCGGGACCGGAGGGTGTGAAACAGATCGTGTCGCCGCTTAATGTGCCGCCGGTAACTACAATCGACATGATGTCGTTGTCGGGGTCGGTGATCTCAAAGCCGGGAATACAGACTGTCGACTGCGCGCAGGCCAGAATATCGGCGGGTACAGGACATTGCACCTGCGGTGGAGCGCTTATACAGGTGACACCGACAATCATATCGTTGTGATCGAAATTGGCGGCGGTGTGGTCGTCGTCTATATAAATCAAATAATCATAACTACCGGTGGTGGTGTCGTTGAATGTAAACGTATTGAAAATGTAGGTCGCCCCGGTGCCTTTAAAGGCCGAGACATTGAAGACTTTGAACCACTGGTGCTCGGGTGCCATCGATCCCTGGGTCAAGTCACGTTCGGAAAACAGATAGGAATCACCAACGGTGTAGGTTGTGTCGCCGGCCGTGTCGTTAAGCAACCAGAGGCCAACGGGGGAACCGGTAGTAACTGATGTGTTTTTCGTCACGCCGAAACCGTCGGGTCCGCGGAAAAGCACCACTTGGTTGTTCCCGACTCCCAGATCAGTATAGTAG
Organism: Candidatus Zixiibacteriota bacterium; assembly: GCA_044227335.1. Taxonomy (GTDB): domain Bacteria; phylum Zixibacteria; class MSB-5A5; order GN15; family FEB-12; genus JACRAV01. The sequence continues at coordinate 6,074 of JBGAWZ010000049.1, forward strand.
CCGAATCTGTTTTTGTTCGCCCAGAGAGTGTATTCTTTGAGCATGGTCCATTTTTGCGGACCGGTACACATGGTGAGAATGAAATCGGCCGAATCGCCGACCATTTGCGGAATTGTGTCGCCGTTGATGGTAAGATATGGAAGAAACGAACTGAGCGACTCTTCCATCGGGTTGATGTTCGGTGTTGTGCCGTTACCCGACTGTGGATCTTTGGGCGACTGGGCTTGCGCTATGGATGGAACAAGGGCGAGCAAAGCCGCGCCCGTGACCAGAAGAGCAATCGATAACAGACGATGAAATGAAATAGGAGCTTGAGAGGCGTAAGCCTTGCAGGTGTGGTCACGAGTGCAGTCGTTTCGCGACAAATCGGTTCCCCGTAAAAAACGGTTGGGTGTTACCCGACAGAACGATCCGTGTGACTGTCGAATGACGATGTTTGTCGTGTGCCGGACATCAGCCCGGATTCGTTTCTTGCAAACCTCGGAATGCTTTTCCGATTGACCAAAAACAGCCGAAGTAACCGTGAGGACCGGTTGGTATAGAGCAAGTATAACCCTATGTCCTGCAAAGTCAAGGCGAATCTGAAAGGGAGGGCTGGAGGCGGTGGAGATTGTTCAATTTTCAGCCGATTTCGGCCGGCCATCGACTCAGCTTGGCTTCATCCGGAGTGTTCCACCCCACTCTCAACCCCCCCCCTTGTCGGCCGGGGCGAGTTTGTTTACCATGCAGGAAACCGGGCTGATCAAACCGGTGTTCTTTGACAGACAAATGGTTAGGTCCCCATCACTACCAACGGAGAGCAAAACGTGGTTGAAGAGCTTGAAAAAGTATACGGCGAACTGCTAAAAACGGTCGGCGAAAACCCCAATCGGGAAGGGCTTCGCAAGACCCCCCTTCGAGCCGCCCGGGCAATGGAATTTCTGACTCGGGGGTACCGGCAAAGTGTCGAAGAGGTCGTCAACGGGGCGGTATTCACCGCCGACAGCGACGAGATTATCCTGGTAAAAGATATCGAGCTATACTCGATCTGTGAGCATCACTTGCTGCCATTTATTGGCAAATGTCATGTTGCGTATATCCCCAAGCAGAAAATAATCGGGTTGTCCAAAGTCGCGAGGATTGTTGATCTGTTCGCGCGCCGGTTGCAGATACAGGAGTCGCTGACCAAACAGATTGCCGACGCCATCAATACGCACCTTCAGCCGATGGGCGTGGCGGTGGTGATTGAGGCACAGCATCTGTGTATGATGATGCGCGGGGTGGAAAAACAAAACTCGATCATGAAGACTTCGTGCATGCTCGGCGCCTTTCGCAATTCGGCGCAAACCCGCGCTGAATTTTTCAGTCTGATTCATCAGTAGACGCTCCGGGAAGATCAGGTCCGATGCTGTTGACAATTTCCAAGCGGTTTGAGGTTTCTTCATCTCGGAGGGTGATCCGCCCTGACTGGTCGGAGGCCGAAAACCAACGCTGGTATGGCCCGGCATCGGGGGGGAAGCATGGTCACGGCATAAACGGTGTTGTTCATTTGGTCTTTTCAGGTCCGGTTGATCCGGCCACCGGCATGATGATCAATGTGTCGATTGTCAAATCTCGGATCGTTGAATTACTTTCGCAGAAATACGACCACAAATATTTGAATGTCGACACTCCCCCGTTTGACCGAATTCCGCCGACGGCCGGAAACCTAGCCAGACAAATTTTGTCCGATAGCCAGCCGCTCTTTGCTGATAGCCCGGCCAAACCGTTCGCCTGCCATGTTGAAGATACCGATTTGTCATCTGCGACCGCGTTTGCCAATGGCCAGGTCGAGGAACATCAGTGGCTCTCGTTTTCCGCCGCCCGCTCAACCCGTTCACCGCATCTGAGCGAAGAGGAAAACACAGAGATGTTCGGTGTGGCGGCATCGAAATCCGGCCACGGCCACAACTATCGCCTGCGTGTGACGCTCTCTGGTGACTTTCAAAGCGAGATTGGCACCGTTGTATCACATGACGATCTCAGAGGAGGGCTTGACGAATTGACTTCATGGCTTGACCACAAGAATCTGAATTTGGATGTCCCGCAACTTGCGTCACTGCCGATAACCACCGAGTCGCTGGCGCGTTTTTTATTTCAGAAACTACGAACTGCGCTTCCTGTTCACCAAGTGCAGTTGTATGAGATGAAGAATTTCTTTGCCGGATTCGATCATGCCCGCAGATTTTCTCTGGGGCTGATCGACTCATTCCACGCCGCTCATCGTCTTCAGTCAGATAATTTATCCGAGAACGAGAATTTGGCAACCTACGGCAAATGCGCCAACCTGAGTGGGCACGGACATCAGTATCGTGTCGAGGCGACCTTTGGCGGGCAATACGATGAGCGATCGGGGACACTCGGCAAACTGGACATGTTCACGAAGGCGCTACGACAGTCGGTGGAAC
>JBGAWZ010000050.1:0-8408 GCA_044227335.1 Candidatus Zixiibacteriota bacterium
ATCATTGGTGTCGGGGCGGTGGTTGCGATGGTGGCAGTCGGAAGCGGCGCACAAAAGGCGGTCGAATCGCAGATCGCCGCGCTTGGCACAAACTTTCTGATGATATTCCCCGGTGCTCTCCAATACGGCGGCGTGTCGTCGGGATCGGGAGCGGCTCAGTCGCTGACCGAAGACGATGTCAAAGCTATTCTCGACGAATGTCCGGCCGTGAACAACGCCACCCCCAACACCCGAACGAATCGACAGGTCGTGGCCGGTAATCTCAACTGGAGCACGCAGATTCAAGGGGGGAATCCGCCCTTTTTCTATATCCGCGACTGGAAACTCAAATCGGGTGAATTTTTCACCGATCAGGATGTCCGCGGCGCGACAAAAGTTTGTGTGATCGGCCAGACAGTCGCCGAGAACTTATTCCCGGATCAGGATCCGATCGGACAGACGGTGCGAATTGCAAAACTCCCTTTTCAGATAGTTGGAGTGCTGGCGGAAAAAGGACAAAATGCGATGGGGCAGGATCAGGATGATCTGATTGTCGCGCCGTTTCCGACTGTTCAGCGTAAATTGACCAATCAAAATTATGTGGGGAGTATCTTGGCGTCGGCCGCGGCCGCTGGCCGGGTCGATCAGGCCAAACAACAAGTGACCAATTTGCTTCGCCAGCGTCACAAACTGGCCGATTGGCAGGACAATGACTTTACCATTCGGACTCAGACCGAAATTTCCGCCGCGGCCGGATCAACCACTCAGATCATGAAAGTATTGCTCGGATCGATTGCCTCAGTGTCGCTCTTGGTCGGCGGCATCGGCATCATGAATATCATGCTCGTTTCGGTGACTGAGCGAACACGCGAGATCGGCGTACGGATGTCGCTTGGGGCGCGGCGCAAAGACATACTCAAACAGTTTCTGATCGAGGCGATATTACTTAGTATGCTTGGTGGCATCATCGGGATTGGACTTGGCACCGGTGCGGTTCAGTTGATTTCGACCTTTGCCGGTTGGCCGGTTCTCGTGACCGCTGACACAGTCCTGATGGCTTTCGGATTTGCCGCCGCAGTGGGAGTATTTTTCGGATTGTATCCGGCCGGCAAAGCGGCCAAGCTCAGCCCGATCGAAGCGCTGAGATACGAGTAGGGCTACTTCTCTTTCGATCCCAAGATTCTGAATTTGTCGGGGAATTCTGTCGTGCGCAGCCAGAGGCGGATGTCGTCTTTGTCAAAAGGCAGGTAGCGCGCGCAGAGTCGCTCGAAACTCTCAGCGGTAGTGGCAGTGCCGGCAAAAAGCTGTTTGCAGAAAATAGCAAATGACCTGTCGCCCATTTTCACCCGAAGATAATTCAAAAATAACAGAGCACGATCGTTGAGTACAAATCGGTCTTTGTAATTACTGATATCCTCTGGAGTCAGCGCCAGAAGTGGTTTTTCCGCAGGCAGGAACCGTCCGCGCGAATCAGTACCGGTCCGTTTGCGATCAAGATACTTTTGCTCAAGCGAAGTCAGGAAATTGGTATACCAGTCGCGTCCCCAGATTGCCCCAAGGGCCGGAAGATGGAAGTAACTGGGGAATCCTTCGACTGCAAGGGCGTACAGCGAGTCGGTCTTCGGCACATTGGCACTAACGAATGGGTGCACCAGCTCGTGCGCCAGCGTGACGCGGGCGTGAATGTCTTCGTCGAATGCTCTCCAGGTGTCAACCGCGAGACCCGTCGCACTCCCCGATGAAATCTCGCCGAACGGCGGCAGTTCCATGATGAACTGATCGCCCGCCATGGCCTTACTGTTGTAGTTGGCGCGGTAGGAATTGAGCAGTTGATCGGCGAATTTCAGAACTTTGTATGCCTGTGTGGTCGATTGGTTGTCCGGGTAATGAAATGTGTACAGAGATCCCTTCCGCACTATTTTCCATTTCTGGGCTGAACACTGTGCCGAAAACAGATCGATATCTTCAGCGGCCCACGGAGAGATGCGCATACCGGCGCTTAGTGTGTCGATCAAATACTTTCCGCAGAAAACAATCTGGTATGCCGACGGAATGCGCAAAATAACTGGTCTGAACGTAGTGTTGTACGATTCAGCGCCGTCGGCCAGAAAGATCGGAAACCAGAGCGAATACCCCCAGGCCCGCAGAAGCACGCCGCTCGAATCGATGCGCATGTAATCTGACGGCGAGCGGGCCTTCGACGGAGAAAAATACCCGCCGTAGAATATCCGAAGTGAATCGCGCGGCAATTGACTGTCGAGCGTGACTTCAACTTTGTCTGCGACAAGTGAGTATTCATAATTATAGAAAACTTGCGATTCATCGAAAACAATAGCTCGCCCCGCCTGTTGAATTGAGTCGACTCGCAGTTCACCGTGCAAATAGAAGGTCACTTTCGGGTCGGACATTTCTTTCTTGTCGAAATAGACGCCAGCATTGCCCTGAATTGTCCCTTCGTTGGGTTGGAATGAAATATCAAGGGCGTATCGCGAGACTTTGGGAAATGGCGAGGCGGAAAGGGAAGAGGCGGTGAATACGAAAAGCAGGAATAGGTGTCGGAGCATCAAGTCCTCATCGTGTCGATCTAATGTATGATCTCGTCGACCAGCGAATGGCCGTCGAGTGAATCGGGGATTTCGATACCCAGCAAATCAGCCATAGTCGGCGCCACATCAACAGTACGGACGCGATCGCGATAATGTTGCGCTTTGATTCCCGGTCCCCAAAAAACAATCGGCACATGCCGGTCATACCACCAGGGAGAGCCGTGGCTGGTGCCGGTTTCGGAGTTGGTGAGGTAGAGGGAGTCTTTGAAGATGACCATGAAGTGCGGCATGCGAGATGGGTAACAATTTGTGGCCTCGAGTCGCATATTTGGAAATAGCCCGCGAAAATCCGGGCCGTTGAAGCGGAGATAAACGCTGCGGTCAATGTAAGGCAATGCATCAAGGATTTTCAAGATGGAATCAGTCAGTTGGAGGTTGGGAGCGTTTGCCTCTCTAGCAGTTCGGAGAAGTATGATGTCCGAACCCATCAAGAGCACCATACTGTCATGCTTGGTCAGCGGAACTGTATCCGAAAACGCACCAAAAATTGCCGACTTGTAGTCATTCTTTGATATCCGATGTTCTGCCGGCGGCAAATCAAGCACGCCGTGGTCGGAACTCAGCGCCACCACATAGTTACCTCGCCCGACCAATGTGTCCAATTCACACAGTAGTGTGTCGAGATACCGGTCGAGCCGCAGGTAGTAATCGAGTATTTCCTGGCTATGCGGGCCGTAAGCATGTCCGACCGCGTCGGCGGCCGAGCAGGAGAGCAGAAGCAGGTCAGTCGTTTCTCCGGCGCCTATCTTTTCACGGCGCACCATCTCGCGCGCAAATTGAATCAGTAGCTGATCTGCCAATGGAGTTCGGTACACTGCGTCGTAGTGCCCGGAGCCTTTTCGCTCAACATTAAAGTAGTGCGGAAAAGTCAGATGCACGCCGTCATTTTCAAGCACCACACTGTCCGGCCCAATTGATTCATAAGTGTGCAATTTCGAGTTATCCAACAAGCGATTCCAGACTGAATCTTGCCAGATACTTTTGTTCGGGCCGCGGTTGAAGTCATCCACCCACGACGGCAGTTTGTCAGTATACGCCGTCGAAGTGACAAAATCGCCCGTTTCAAAATCCCACCAGTAGACACTGGTGGGTCGATTCGTTGAATCGATCACCTGTCCGGCCATCAAAATGGCGGCGCGATCTTTCAGTGAAACCGAGAAAACTCGCCCACTACGCCCACAATTCAACAAATTTCCAATCGACGGTTTCATCAAGTACTGCGCAGACGCTCCCAGCGAATCGACGCGCTTCAAATCCGCGACTGTCGTACGCACTATCCGAGTAAGTGTATCATCGACCGAATAGACAACCCTGTCGTGGGCGCGGTCGTAAAAATCGTTGCCGACAATCCCGTGATGTTTCGGAAAGCATCCTGTCGAAAGAGTCGCGTGGCCGACCGCGGTTTCGGTGTTGGCATGTTCATGAGATGCCGAATCCAATACGGCGCCCTCAGACAAAAGGCGGTGGAGCCCGCCAGTGAAGTATGGTCCAAATCGGACAGGGTAGTCACCCCGCATCTGGTCGACGACTATCAGCACGCCCAGGCGAGGCTTCTTAGGCGAACTACCGCTGTCGGCCCGGATACTTGAGATCCCGGCTACCATGACAGCGGCCAATATGGAGAGAGGGAGTTTTTTCATCGTTGAGTCGACATTTGTGAAAGTGCAAAGGAGAACATCATCCTCAGCATGAGAATTGGCAAGAGAAAATACGGTTAGAGATTCGTGAGGCGCGCTTGGGACTGCGCAATTACTGAGCAAAGGGTCGACGATAGAACAGTCTTTGACGAAGTCCAGATAAGTCCGGTGGTGCGACCAAACTGGCGAATACCTCCTGCCGATAGCGAAGACATGGTCCGGAAAAACGCCATGTCGATTGGATTGTTCGCGGCGGTCGTGCTGGCCGGGGTGGGCGTGATCGCCCAGAGCGAAGACCACGACAACACTAAATCAACTTCAGCGCATAAAGCGCTCGATTGTTCGCGATGTCATCAGGTGGTGGCGTCAATCGGAAGTCCTTCACCGGGACCATCCCCGATCAAACAATGTCGAACCTGTCATTCAACTAGTTCGCTCGTTCAAAGCGATCTGGGGAAGTCGTTTCACGCTGATCCCGAGCGCGCTTGTTCCGACTGTCATTCGTTTCATCATACATCAGAGATCAATGCTTCTGGTCGTGAATTTCGGTTTTCGACCAGCTCAGGTCGGGCCCTCTGTACCGCCTGTCATGGCCGGGGGAGAGACATGGCGAACTTGTCGCCCGGTCACGAACTTGCTGCAAAACTTTTTCATTCAAATTCAGAGCAGTTGACCGGTCTAACGGCATCGCAGGCCTGTATGACTTGCCATTCAGAAAATCGAACAGTTCAGCTTGACGGCGTTTCTTTGCTTTCGACTCCCCAGTTCAGCGATCGCCATACGCATCCCCTGGGTGAGGTTTCGTTCTCAAAAGTCGGAAGTCAGGGCACGACGATTCGCAAGAACATCGATTCGCGTCTGCATCTGTTCGGCAACAGGATCGAATGTCAGACCTGCCACGATCTGACTTCGCAATCAAAGTTTCTACTGGCTGGATTCGATTCTCCGACTGCCCTTTGCAACGGGTGTCATGTCACCGACTGAATTCTTTCAGGACTACCCAGGAATCCCCCAAGCACCACCAAATTAATCTCGATTCTCCATTGGGTTAAATCAATACAGCTGAGTAGGGTATTGCCCAATTTCGTGTTGACTTTCAGGACCGATCTTGTTACCTTTTTCACAAACTTTTAGGCTTGGCATGGGATGGAGCGATAGATGCGACGCCGAACTTGGTTTCTAACACTTCTCAGTACAGTGATTCTGACAACGTTTGCGGGGACTGCGCTGGCTCAGCCGGACTCGGCCAAGCCGCAGATGAACCCTCTAATGAATCTGAAAGTCAGCCACGCGATCGACACCACAACTGGAATGGTCGACTCTGCCTACCGGTTTATCATCGAAGTTCGTCACCGGGTGTTCACTGATTTTCAGGAAATAGACACGGTTTATCTGCATCAGAAATTCCCCATCGGCGAGGGCGAGAACATCGGGGAAGTATTCGTCTTTAACCCGCATCTGATTATCACCGAAAAGGGAGAGTATCTGAAGATATCAGATACATTATACAACCCCGCCATTCGGGTCCGGGTGATACAGAAAGACTCGGTAATTCAACAATGCTGGGCTTTCTTCTTTTCTGATGCCCCGCACTTTCGTCGCAACGACATTCTCGGGTTCAAACTAGTGTCGTTCGACATTCCCGCAAAATTCATCAAAGCCGACGGTCCACAGGACTTGGATGAGCCGGCTCCCGACAGCAGTACGGGAAAGTCGAAGTAGGCGCCGTATGGGTCGATCGAGATTGCTCATTTTCTTCTTCGCGCTTGCCGGAGCGCTTGCGTTTGGTACGCCCGCAATGGCGGCCAAGACCTGCTACGATTGCCACAAGAAGGCAAAGGAAGTCTTCTCCGCACGGAAGCACATCCACGACCCGGTGAAGTCCGAAAATTGCGAGTCATGCCACCAGCGTCACGGCTTCTCGCAGAAACTTGTGCTCGTTTCCAATGGAAACGATCTCTGTTTTTCCTGTCACAAGGATCTCAAAGAGAAATTTGCAACCGGCAATCAGCACTACCCCATAGAAAAGGGAGTCTGCTGGAATTGCCACGACCCGCACGCGTCGGACAAGCCCTCGCTCCTTCGCAAAGGGCCGGCAGGATCGGATGATCCGGCCACGTGTCTTGGCTGTCACGACGATCAACTCAAGCCAGAATTTGCCAAAGCGCACGGCCATCAGCCATTCAAAGAACTCAATTGCCTATCCTGTCACAATGCCCACAATAGTCCGCACGCGGCGCTACTCAAGAAAGACGGTTCCGCTCTATGTCAGGATTGCCACGCCAAAGACGCCAAACGGATCGCGGCCGCTCACCTGGGGAAACACAGCGAGGGACTTGAGTGCACAACTTGCCACACTGGCCACTCGTCCGATCAAAAAGGCCTGATTTCGGATAAGGCGCACCCGCCATTTTCAGGTGGTGATTGCGAAAACTGCCACTCAATGCCTGATAGCACCGGCAAAGTGACCTTTGCCGAAGGGACCACGAAAAATTCCGTCTGCGCCGCCTGTCATGAAGAGCAGACCAAATCTGAATCTCGCGCCACACCCCACCCAGCGGTCACAGCTGACAATTGTTCGGACTGCCACAGTCCTCATAGCTCGCGCAATGAAAAGCTGTTGGTGAGCGGTGAGGGGAAGCTTTGTCAGGGGTGTCACACCGATGTTTTGACAGCTTCGCAAAACGGAAAGCACGACCCGGTTCTGGTTGGTCAATGCGGCGCCTGCCATGAAGTTCACGGCTCCGACGCGCCGCATATGCTCAAGAAAAGCGGCTCTGCGCTTTGCCTCGGGTGCCACACCGGATTTGCACAGGCGAAAGATTCGGCTTCGTCGGTTCACGCCGCCACCGACGACTGCCTCTCCTGCCACAACCCGCATGAAGGTGAAGGCAAAGCACTTTTGAAAAAGCCGGTCGATTCACTCTGTTCAGAGTGCCATCAGCCGGACAATCTCGCACTAACTGCGAAGTCGACCCACTTTCCGTACTTGAAAGGGAATTGCGCCGGCTGTCACTCGCCGCACTACAGTTCCAAACCGCACTTATTGCGGAAATCCGGAACCGAGCTATGCGTGGGGTGCCACACTGATGTCGGCACCAAACTGGTGCTGACCTCGCCGCATCCGCCGGCCACAGAGGATTGCCTTGGTTGTCACACACCTCATTATTCAGCGCACGACAATCTTCTGACCGAACCGGCGAGGGCTCTTTGCCTCAGTTGCCATGACAAAACCGCCTTGGGTCTGGATAAGGCCCACGCGCATACTCCGGCTAAAGAAGGCGACTGCACCGCCTGCCACAATCCGCACGGCTCCGATCGCTCGAAGCTCTTGTCGGCCCGGGCAGTGCCCAAAGTAGTCAACGGACAGAATATCCTGATGATGCCGCGCCTGACCGACAAGCGGTCTTCGCTGTGCGTTACTTGTCACGAAGATTTCGGGCAAATACTACTGAACGGCGCCGCTCATAAGCCGGTGCGCGACGGCCAATGCGAAGCGTGCCACGAATCGCACGGGTCGGATCAGGATGGGTTTGTCAAACTCCCCGCCCCGGCACTTTGCGCCCAGTGTCACGCAGTCGATTCAACATTGGCGACAAAGCACGACGGCTACGATTTGGCCAAAGCTGATTGCCTTGGTTGCCACAATCCTCATCAATCGACCTCGGCAAAGCTGGTGCGGTCCAAGTCGCACCCGCCGTTTGCGGAAAAGTCCTGTGACAATTGTCATGAGAAATCAGAGGACGGCTCGATTAAATTATCCGGCCCGGTAAACGATGTTTGTTCGTCGTGCCATGACAATGTAGCAACGGACATGAAACTGCCCCATCTGCATCCGCCGTTTGAAGGTGGCGAGTGTACGTCGTGCCACCGTGTCCATGCCGCCGACCAACCCAAACTGCTCAAAGCTGAGGCCAGCAATCTCTGCCTCGGTTGCCATGAAGACCTTCGCAAGTTGGACACCCTCTCAGTTGTGCACAAACCGTTCGGCGAAAAGAAATGCCTCGACTGCCACAAGCCGCACGGTTCCCAGTATGCCAAGCTCTTGACCAAACCGACCGAGACTTTTTGCGTGTCATGCCATCCCAAAATCGAAAAGGATCTTTCTCACGGTATGGTGCACTCGCCGGTCAAATCCGGAGAATGTGTGGCCTGTCACACTCCGCATGTGGGAACACACAAAGCA
>JBGAWZ010000051.1:0-8373 GCA_044227335.1 Candidatus Zixiibacteriota bacterium
GGCCCGCTTCAATTATGTCGCGGTAGATTACCTGATTTTCCCCCACGAGGTATTTGTAAATCTCTGGGACACCTACCCGGTATTTCAGGTATTGGTGGGCGCACTCGTCGCGGCAATAATCTCAGGCTGGTTACTGCGAAAATCATTTTGGTCTGCGCTGGCATTGCCAACGCCACGAGCCAGGCGATTGGTTCCGTTTCTCTCACAAGTTGCTCTGGTTGTCCTCGGCATTCTAGTTCTCTCCACCAACCAGATGAAGATATCCAGCAACCGGGTACTCAACGAAATCGCCGGCAATGGATATTTCACTTTCGGTTGGGCGGCCTACTCCAACGAACTTGACTACAATCTGTACTACGCGACCGCCGACCCGGCCGAATCCGCGGGGCGCCTGCGCTCGAATGTTGCAATGCCGGGGGAGAGTTGGTTGAATACCGGCGATCCACTCTCAATCAATCGGAGCATCCCTTCGCACGGGCCGATTCGAGCGTTCAATATCGTTCTGGTGCTCGAAGAAAGTTTCGGATCGCACTTTGTGGGGAGTTTGACTCCCAACGGCCCAAACTGCACACCTCAATTTGACTCACTCGCACGCGCCGGGATGTTCTTCCGCAATATCTACGCGACCGGCAACCGGACTGTGCGCGGCATCGAGGCCTCACTCTGTTCCTATCCGCCGACACCCGGCAACTCGATCGTGCGGAGACCCGGCGGCGAGCATATCTTTTCGCTCCCGCAACTTCTCCGAGACAAAGGGTACCAAACTTCTTTCCTGTATGGCGGCCGGTCGTACTTTGACAATCTGGGCCAGTTCGCCTCCACCAACGGATTTGAGCGGGTTGTGGATCAATCAGATTTCGACAGCATATCGTTCAAGACAATTTGGGGAGTATGCGACGAAGACCTGTTCGCAAAATCAATCTCGCATCTGGATACTTTGCACTCAAACGGTCGACCGTTTTTCGCGACACTCCTGACTGTTTCAAACCACTCTCCCTATTTATATCCATCCGGCCGAATTGCCGCCGACCCGAAAGAACAACGGCGCGAAAATGCCGTCCAGTACGCCGACTACTCTATCGGCAAGTTCATCCGCGACGCCCGCTCGCACCGCTGGTTTGACAGCACGGTCTTTGTCTTCTTGGGCGACCACGGCGCTCGTGTCTACGGCTCGCAAGTTATTCCATTGGAGTCGTACCGGATTCCGATCTTGATCTACTGTCCCTCGCTCATTCCCACCGGTCAACCAGTAGACTTTATCGGCTCGCAACTCGACCTTGCGCCGACTATTCTCGGCCTTTTGAACTTTGACTACAACTCCGAATTCTTCGGCCGTGACTTGCGCCATGCGCCCGCGGATCGTCATTGGGCGCTGTTGTCACACAACCGCGACGTATCTCTTCTGCGAAACGACACACTGGCGGTCCTTGGAATCGGCAAGACCATCGAGCTGTGGAAATGTGATTCCGCACCGGGATCAATGTCCCGTATCGATTCCGTCGCCGATTCTTCGATAATCTGGGATGCCATCGCCTATTACCAAACTGCCTTTGAATTGTACCATCAGCGTAAACTCCACCCCTTGTCGCAAACGCCGATCTCCGCCGCCACCTCGCACGCCAACTTGACGAAATAACCTCGGTACTGTACTGTTGGGCAGAGGAGAGTTCTGCCATGTCTGATATCAAACAGGTTCCAATCGATCAGTGGCCGGAAATAGTCCGAATTGTCGCCGACGCCTACCCCGGGATGAAGATCGTCAGCGAGGACGACCGCAAGAAATCGCTCGATCGCCTTCACAAAACTGCTCGCGACAGCCGCACGTCGAATTGGGGATTGTACCGGGATAAGAAACTGATCGGCACCATGCGCCTTATTGACTACACCATGAATCTTTTTGGCAAGGGAGTAGCAGCGGGTGGGCTGTCGATGGTGGCCGTCGATCTCCTCCACAAAAAGTCGGCGGTGGCAAAAGAGATGGTGGAATTTTATCTGAACCACTACCGAGAGAAAAAGGCGAACTGGGCAGTCCTCTGGCCCTTCCGTCCCGATTTCTACTACGAAATGGGATTCGGCTACGGCGGCAAGATCCACGTGTACAGTATCAGCCCGACCGACTTGCCCAAAGGTCCGACCAAAGCGCACGTCCGGGCTCTGGGCTTAGATGACTTGGGATTATTGATCGAAAGTTACAACCGTCACTACCCAACTGCCAACGGATTACTTGACGAAAACGAAATCAACCTCCGCAACCGCCTTGAGTTTTACCCGGAACTGCATTACACGGGAGTTGAAATCGACGGCAAGCTCGAAGCATACTACGGCTGGCGATTTGAATCGGCACACACCAATAATATTCTGGTCAACAACATGCGTGGGATCGAACTGGTTTACCACACCCGCGAAGCGCTGGCCGAATTGCTTACCTACTTGCGCTCGCAGGTCGACCAGATCGCCAAAGTAATTATTCGTACCACCGACCCGGACTTTCATTTCCTACCCGCTGATCCGCGCGACGGCTCCGATCAGATGCTCGGCCCGATTTATCATCAGTCGCATCAGACAGGTGTCGGAGCGATGTACCGGATCGTAAACATTGAAGGCGCCCTGCGCGAGTGCGAACAGCACAATTTCAATGGCGGGTCTTGCCGATTGAAATTGAATGTGCGCGACACGCTCTACCCGGTCAACAATGGCTCGACTGTTGCAATATTCGAGAATGGGAAACTGACGGTTGATTCAAAAGCAAAACATGATGTCGAGGTCACGATGAATGTCGCAGATTTCTCCTCGCTCTTATTGGGCGCAGTGCGATTCCAAAGTCTATATGATTACGGCAAAGCGGAGATATCCGACACCGGCAAAATTGCAACCATCAATCGGCTCCTTCTCACCGATCGCCCCCCGGCCTGCCTAACCGCGTTTTGAGCGAAAGAGGTTTCATTCTTATTTCCGGAACACGGTAATAACCGGATACGCGCCACAAGTCTCTTCTGATAAAAAGTGTATCAAGTGTTTCATATCCGGATTCCTGAAATCTAAAATACGCTCCATCATGTAACCATTCATCTGCACTGATGCTCGCACAGCCATCCGTAGGAGAAAAGTCTATCTCATCCTTATAGGTGCCATCGATCTGCGTAAGTGCCGCAACGTGATTTGGAAACGGCGCCAACGTGTCATGATCGATACCAGCCATACACCAGACCTCAACACTTCCGAGCGGAGCCTGCGTCGCCTGATCAAGAACTAAACCGCGAAACTCAATTATTTCGGAGTTAGAACAAGTAACAACGCTCAGCATCGAGAGTATGACGACTAGCATCAACCTATGTACCGGCGTATTGATCATAGGCACCGATCACAACCGTGATCACAATATACACGAATCATAGATTAGTTTGTGCATAAGAAAGTAAGATTTCACGTAGGGCGGGTTCGTCTTTGAACCCGCCATCTTTTGACATTTCTCTTTTTATCAGCCTTGGTAACCCAACCTTTAGGTTGGGCTCATGATTACTCTACGCCTGGCTCACCAGCGCCACCGGTGCGTCAAGCTCAAGCCGAAATCTTCCGCGACCGGAATTTACAATGCGAATCTCCGGGCATCTTTCCTGTAAGCGACGCCGCAAGAGTATCAGACGGCTTTCCAGATTGTCTTTGTACATCGGCAAAGCCAGTGTCTTATCCAGTCGCAAAAGTCTGTTAGTGAATTCGCACCTCTGCTCCTGTTGATGTTCCTGCAGAATCTTTCGCAGAATCTTCGCCGGCACGCCCCGTGCCAGATACTCACGATTAACCAGGATGCACTCGTCCGCCTCGTAATACGTTACTTCGATATTGGCCTTGGATTTTGGCGGCGGAGGATTCGCCACCCCCGGTCGCGATTCTTTCGGGACCGTTTCACTGTCGTCCTCAGCACGCTCCTTAAGCAGAGCATTCTGGATTGCCAGTGCGAGATACCCGCCTAATACCTCCAGATACGCACGATCTTCTTCGTGAAAGCGGAAATCCTCGTTGCTTTCAATACACAGCACTCCCACCAGTTCGTCCTGCACCAACAGTGGAATACCAAGCTGGCTTCCTGGATTTGCCAGGCCGGGGAGAGGGATACTTCGGTCTTTCGGGCAAAGCCCCCGACTTTGCGCCCGCTCGGCGACAGCGTGGGCATACAGCATATGACGCAACATGCCGGAAATACGGATCGGTTTTCGCGCCTCGGCCACGACACCGATAATGCCTTCGCCGAATGCAACTTCAGAGCCGATACCGCCGTCGGGATACCCGCGACTGGCAATCAGTTCAAGCCGGTCGGTGGATTCCAGCGGCAAGAGGATCATCGAATGGCGAAAGCCGAAAATCTTCTCAAGCGTTTCCAGAATAGCATCAAGAAGTGAATCAAGATTAGGGGCTTTGTGCAAATGATCCGAAAGCTCCTGTAGCGCCTTCATCGTAAACGGAACACCGGCTGTCGCATCGGAGCGCGCCGAGGTTCGCGTTTTCTGTTTACGCACACCAATTTCGTTTTTGACCTTGGTCACCGAAGAGACTTCGTAGATATCGGCCCCCAGCAACTTGAATATTCCCTTGAGACCGCTATATGATGCTATGGCTTCAATACGAAGGCGCATCGACTCGAAGAGCGGTCCTGTCGTCTCGGTGCGGATGTAACGAATACGAAGAGAATACGCCTCAAATGTATCGGGATCGAGCAGACGGATCTGTGCATGCGGATTTTCCATCACATTGCGTTTACTCTTATTGAAGAACTGATACGACAGGGCAATGTGTTTGGAATCGACATAGTCGACATGACTCAGTATCGCCGCATTGGGCATGCCGTCTTTGGAGCAGGTAAACAGCCAGGCCGGAATGAGCCCTTGGAAACAAGCGGCCAGACTTTCAAGCGCGATCATTTGAGCGGTTCTCCCGCGCCCGGTCCGGGCGTCTGCTCGAACAATTGCAAAACACGCACTTCAAGTTCTACCGCCGGCCAGAATTTCCACAGTTCATTCATGATTCTCGGCACGCCAAAACTTTCCAAATCGGCCCGAAACGAATCCAACTGCTCGGCGATTATCCGCTTCGTTGATGCTGGCGCCTTACGCCAGCCTACAAATGTCCCTTTGATTTGACAAGCCCGATGAGTTGACGGCAGTTCGAGTAGCACGGCGATTTCAGCGTGTTGCTTCAAATTCTTGAGCAGGGGTTTCACCGCCTCTTCCTGCAGGTAGACCGTGATATGCTCGCGATCAGGATGCACCCGTGCCGCCCAGCCGATCGAACCTTCGGGGTAGAGCGACCGGTCACGAGTCGCGACATGAACGGAAAGTCCCGACTCAATGAACTGCGCAAGCTCTTCTGAGATAGGGGGATGCGTACTCACTCCACAAATATAGGAAAAGTTTAGGAAATGTGTAGGGATAAATGAGGTACCCCAATTCCGAATAACTGCGTAATTCATGGCGTGTACGAAACAACGCAAGCAGTTCAAAACCCCAAGGAGGAACAGATGAAGAATCGAACGATGACAAGCCTGAGTATCGGGGCGGTGTTGAGCATCGCGGCCGTGGCCCTCATGGTTGAACTTTCACCGGCCGGTAACAACGGCTCGGAGAAACAACTTCTGGAGCGGGGCAAATACCTCGTGAACATCATGGTCTGCAACGACTGCCACACGCCCTTCAAAATGGGACCCAAAGGGCCGGAGCCTGATATGAGCCGAGAATTGTCCGGCCATCCGCAGGATCTGGTCATGCCACCCGTTCCGCAAATGGGCAATAGTCCTTGGGTCTGGGCAGGTGCCGGCACAAACACCGCCTTCGGCGGACCGTGGGGAACGAGCTTCACCGCAAACCTTACACCCGATCCCGAAACCGGAATCGGCAAGTGGACCGAAGAGACATTCATTCAGGCGATTCGCACCGGCCGGCACGAGGGTCAGGGTCGCCCGATACTTCCCCCCATGCCTTGGCTGCAATATCGCAACGCGAGCGACGAAGATCTGAAGGCAATTTTCACATATCTGCGATCGTTGAAACCGATCAAGAACCGCGTGCCGCTTCCCGTTGAACCTGTTGGGGCCCACTAACAATGTTCGGGCTGACGCACATCTGGTCGAGGCGACCCATACACGGGTCGCCTCACCGGCGCAACACCACGAAGATCATCCTTGGTTGTAGCGCGGTAGTGATAGCGATGCTGGCTGGTGGTTGTCTTACTACCGAGCAGTCCAAGAGTCCGGCGTCGCCGGTGACTGAATTCAATCCGCCGCAACGGCTATCGCAAACCGGCCTGTACGACCAAAGCGGGCAGATCGACCATCGCAATCAGTACTTTTCTCCGCAGTATCCACTTTGGACCGACGGCGCCGCAAAATCGCGTTGGATTTACCTCCCGGAAGGGACACAGATCGATATTTCCAATATTGACATCTGGAAATTTCCGGTCGGCACAAAGCTCTGGAAAGAATTTTCGTTTGACGGTCGCAAAGCCGAGACGCGCATGATCTGGAAAGCGGCCGACGACAACTGGGTCTTTGCTTCGTATCTCTGGAGTGAAAACCAATCCGACGCCGAGCTTGCGCCCTCAGACGGAATCTCCGACGCAATCGAGATAACTGCCGGAAAGCGCCACTCAATTCCTGGCGTAAGCGACTGCCGCTCCTGTCACCAATCTACACCGGCCGTCGTACTTGGTTTCACCGCGCTACAATTGTCTGATGATCGCGACCCGCTGGCGCCACATCAGGATCCCGCGCGGCTCGATCTGTTGACATTGAAGAAACTGTTTGAAGAAAACCGGCTAAATCCAGCGCGTCCCGATTTGATCACCAGACCACCGCGCATTCGTGCCGAAAATCCTGCGGCGCGAGCGGCAATAGGATATCTTTCCGCCAATTGCGGCAGTTGTCACAACAGCACCGGCCCTCTCGCGCGACTGGGAATCAATATGCTACACAATGTCTCGGCCGCCGACACCGATCCCGAGCCGGCAGTCACGACACTTTTGAATTCACGCGGTCGCTTCGCAATCCCGAATATTCTACCAGACAGTACGCGCTACATTCAAGCCGGCAAGCCTGACCACAGCGCCGTTATCTATCGCATGAATTCCCGCCGTCCCTCGTCGCAAATGCCGCCACTCGGAACTGTGCTCGTTGACAGTGTCGCGGTGGAATTGATCGAGGCGTGGATCAAAAATCTCAAGTAGGTCGGGTTGGCTAGCCCCGCCTCACGGAGCGCAGACTACCCGACATCCCGTCATCTTCACTTCGGTAACCCAACCTTCAGGTTGGGCTTCTAATCGGCAAACAAAAAAGCGGGTCCTAAGAGGCTACCACCCAACACAGGCCTCGACAAGCTCCGCCTGACTCATTTCCAAATTCTGTTAATACTCTTGTAAGTCACCCTGAGCCTGTCGAAGGGTGTCTTTCTGAGCCCTGGTGACCCAACCTTTGGGTCGGACTCCAGATTTGCCAAGGATGCACGATTCTCCTTCTCCCACTGGGAGAAAGTGGCCGAAGACCGGATGAGGGGGTTGGTCTATCTGTGTGTGCCTGTCAATCCTTGCTAACCAAATCTTTAGGTTGGGTTACATTTTGAAGGGAAAAAAAACGCACCGCTGAGCAGTGCGCTATCAGTCTGTGAGTGCAAGGCGGACGTCCCCGTCCGCCACTAGCGATTACCCCAAATATCTCAACTTGCAATTCGACGACGTCAAAATCGCCCCGTCACTGATCGAATCTCCACCCACCACCTCGCCAATAAAAATCGTATGATTGCCGGCTGTCACACGGTACACAATCAGGCATTCAACAAATGCCGACACGCCGCTAATAATCGGATTACCGTTGACTGGCGAACTTGAAATATTCGCCGCTTTCAATTTCTCATATCCGGATTCAGCTGGGCCGTAATATGTGCGCGCGACCGACTCACCCTCAGCCGGAATCAGATTCACTGCAAATGTCTGCTCGTCATTCAAAAAGCGCGCCGATTGATGCTTGTTGTTAACTGCCACCGCTATCATCGGCGGCTCGGATGACACCTGCGAAACCCAGCTTGCCGTAAATGCATTGCCGGTTTCCCCTTTTCCCATCGTTACAATGTACACGCCGTACTCGAGTCGCTTCAAAACTGCCAGCACATCTTTGTCAACCGTCATTCGAATTCCTTTCGGACATGATGTCGGATTCGGACAAATTTAGGTCTGATTATAGACGATTTCAGTCGATGTGTCAAACCACCGTTTTGAGCATTCCCAAATCGCATGTAACCGATTGTCATTCAATACGATAAATGCGATGCTGATGCGCCTTTTTTGTTGCCTCAATTCGCACACTTCCGTACCTTTACTCCATAGTTTTTACAC
>JBGAWZ010000052.1:0-8338 GCA_044227335.1 Candidatus Zixiibacteriota bacterium
TGGAAGGGATATATGCTTGATTTCAGTAGCCGGGTAGCGATTGTGACCGGATCGGCGCGCGGGATTGGTCGGATTGTAGCGGAGGCGTTCGCGAAAGCCGGCGCGAAAGTTGTGATTTCCGATATCGATCAGGCGGCGTGCGACGCCACGGCGACCGAAATAGGACCAAACGCTATCGGCATCAAAGCAAATGTGACTGTGAACGATGAAGTTTTGGCGCTTTTTGATAAGACGATCGAAAAATTCGGACAGGTCGATATTGTCGTGAATAATGCCGGGATTACCCGCGACACGTTGATGATCAGGATGGACGAGAAGGACTGGGACATGGTGCTTGACATCAACTTAAAGGGGGCGTTTCTTGTGACGAAATCTGCGGCCAAAGTGATGATGAAACAGCGCTATGGCCGCATTGTAAATATTAGTTCGGTGGTCGGACTCGGCGGTAACGCTGGACAGGCGAATTATTCGGCCTCGAAAGCCGGCCTGATTGGTCTGACAAAATCGGCGGCCAAGGAGCTGGGTTCGCGCAATGTCACGGTGAACGCAGTGGCCCCCGGATATATCGAGACGGAGATGACGGCGAAATTGACCGATCAGGCGCGCGAGTATTTCATGAGCCAGTTGACGGTAGTGCGTCCCGGATTGCCGGTCGATGTCGCCAACGCGGTTTTGTTTTTGGCCTCGGAAGAGGCGTCGTACATCACCGGCCAGGTGCTGGCGGTTGATGGCGGCATGACGATGTAATTAAGAAAACAGGTGATAGAGGTAAGGAGATTTTCAATGTCTGTTGAACAAAAAGTCAAAGAGATCATTGTCGAGCAGTTGGGTGTGGAAGAAAGCCAAGTAACCGAAACGGCGAAGTTTGTCGATGACCTCGGCGCTGATTCGCTGGACACGGTCGAATTGGTCATGGCGCTTGAAGAAGAGTTCAAGCTCGAAATTCCCGACACCGAAGCGGAGAAGATTCGCTCGGTCGGCGACGCCATCAATTACATCAAAGCGAATGCGAAGTAGGTTGGTGTTGACTCAACGTAAGAAGGCTCGCTCATGAATCAGGTACGCACGGTAGTCACCGGGCTGGGAGTCATCACTCCGCTGGGCAACACAGTCGACGAATACTGGTCGTCGCTGTTGGCCGGCAAGTGCGGTATCGGACCGATCACACGGTTCGATGTGTCCGCGTATCCGACGCGAATCGCGGCGGAAGTGAAGGGGTTCGACCCGTCGGCGGTCATAGATAAGAAAGAAGCGCGACGGCTCGATCTGACTGAGCAGTTCGCGGTCTGCGCGGCCGACGCGGCTTTGCGCGACGCCGGACTCGATGCGAAGGCGCTTGAGTCGGTTGATCTCGATCAGTGTGGAGTGGTGATCGGTTCGGGTATCGGCGGTGTGGGGACGTTTGAGGAACAACACTCCAAGCTGGTCTCTGCCGGTCCGGGGCGGGTTTCGCCGTTTTTCATCCCGATGATGATTATCGATATGTGCGCCGGGATTGTGTCGATCCGGTACGGATTTCGTGGACCGAATTACGGCACAGTATCGGCCTGCTCGTCGTCGGCGCACGCCATTGCCGATGCCTACCGAATTATCCAGCGCGGCGAGGCCGAGATCATGATTACCGGCGGCGCGGAGGCGGCGATCACCGCAATTTCGCTGGCCGGGTTCTGTCAGGCCAAGGCAATGTCGACGCGTAACGATGAGCCGGAAAAGTCGTCGCGGCCATTTGATAAAGATCGCGATGGATTTGTCATGGGCGAAGGCTCTGCCATTCTGATTTTGGAATCATACGATCACGCGATCAAGCGCGGCGCACGCATCTATGCCGAAGTACTCGGCGCCGGGATGACCGGCGACGCCCACCATATCACGGCGCCTGCGCCTGATGGCAATGGGGCGCGTCGGGCGATGTCGGCGGCAATGAAATCGGCCGGGCTATCCGCCGATCAGATTGACTATATCAATACCCACGGCACCGCGACCGACCTTGGCGATATCGCCGAGACCCGGGCGATCAAAGGGGTGCTGGGCGATCGGGCATATAAGATTCCGTGCAACTCGACCAAGTCAATGCTCGGTCATTTGCTCGGCGCCGCAGGGGCCGTGGAATTGATCGCGGCGATCAAGTCGATTGAACAGCAGAAAGTACATCCGACAATAAACCTGGAATCTCCCGATCCGGAATGTGATCTGGATTATGTGGCCGGCGGACCGCGCTCGTGCGCGATTACCTACGCGATGTCGAATTCGTTTGGATTTGGCGGCCACAATGTCTCGCTGATTGTGGGAGCGGTCAACGACAAACGGTAGAATGTTTTTGTGGGCTGGTTTCGACGCCTTTTTTCATCGAACGCGGTAGAAACTTCACCGGAAGTTGCGGCGGTTGGGCAACTGGTCGGCCACCGGTTTTCTGATCCGACACTATTGGAACTGGGCCTTTGTCACCGATCAGTTGCACGCGGTTCCGACAAAGGAGGGGCATCGTACGAGCGGCTTGAATTTCTGGGCGATTCGGTGCTGGGGCTGGTTATTTCAGAACAATTGTATCGGGATCGCCCCGGCGAAACCGAAGGGAATCTGACCAAGCTCAAAGCGATGCTGGTCAATGAAACGACTTTGGCGCAGGTGGGACGCGAGATTGGACTTAACGCGTACATTCGTGTGTCTCCAGATGAGGAACGAGCGGGCGGGCGGGATCGCAATTCGATTATCGCCGACGCCTTTGAGGCGGTTATCGGAGCAATCTATCTCGATGCCGGTATCGCTCCTGCGCGACAATTCATCCTGCGAGAAATCTATTCGCGGCGCGAATCGATAACTTCAGATCTAGCCCAGCGTAACTACAAAGGGGAACTCCTGGAGCTTGTGCAGGCGCGCGGAAACGGTGTGCCAAAGTATGATGTCGTTTCTGAGGCCGGTCCGGATCACGATAAGACTTTTCACGTGATTGTCACCGTCGCCGGTGAAAAAGTAGGCGATGGTTCGGGGCAGTCCAAGAAAGAAGCCGAACAAAAAGCCGCGGCGGTAGCGCTGGAGCAACTTGGGCCGGCGGCGGACTGAGTGCGGAATCTTCAAGCTCGATTTGTGTGATAGACTGATCACCTTCCCGAATCTTATCCCAACGCAAGCGTTGGGGCACCAAGAACTGAGCCGCGACACCCTTGACATCAACTTAGTCAGATTTGCCCATTTTCCTGCAAGCACCTTGACTTAGCTGACACAATAGGGCATATTTCGCTTCTGAATGAGAGGTTTCTTAGACTTCCGAGGAATGTAAGTATATGAATATCATAGTCTTAGTCAAGCAGGTGCCGGAGATTGCGCTGATCAAAGTTGACACCGCGGCCAATCAGGTGGTTCTGCCATCGGGGCCGGGGGTGCTCAATCCCTTTGACGAGTACGCTGTCGAAGAGGCGCTACGGATCAAAGAGAAAACTAACGGCAAAGTTGTGGTGATGTCGGTCGGCACCGAACGTACTGAATCGGCACTTCGCGATTGTTTAGCGTTAGGTGTCGATGATGCCTACTTGCTGACCGACGCCGCGTTTACAGCCAGCGATCCGCAAGCGATCGCAAAAATCTTAGCCGCAGGTGTGAAGAAATTCGGCGCGTGCGACCTGGTTTTGGCGGGGAAACAGGCGATCGATTCAGATTCGGCACAGGTACCGGCGGCGGTCGCGGCGAATCTTGATTTCCCGCAGGCGATGTTTGTCAAGAAGATTGAATCATACGAGGGCGGCAAAGCGAAAGTACACCGGACGACCGAGGACGGATACGAAGTTGTCGAACTGACATTGCCGGCGGTTGTGTCGGTGGTGAAAGAGATCAACGAGCCCCGGTTGCCATCGCTAAAAGGAAAAATGGCGGCCAAGAAAAAAGAAATTGTCAAATGGTCGGCGGCCGATCTGGGGCTTTCGCCCGATGGAATCGGCGTGCAATCACGCACCAAAATGGTGTCGGTGACGCCTCCGCCCCCGCGCCCCAAAGGGGAAACTATTTCAGGGGATTCGCCGGAGGATATTGCCAACAAGCTTTTTGATAAGCTCCGGCAGAATCAGGTGATTTGAGTGCATCGCGCGCGTCAGGTCACACCTCGTGCCGCTTGACGCGGCCCTTGGCAAGACCTGACGCAAAAGCGTGCGGAACTGCAGGGCGGATCTCTCTTGGGACCCGCCTCTTTTGATTAAGGTAGAGGAATGAAGAAGGCGGGCCCGAAAACGGGTCCGCCCTACAGAAGAGAAGTCGAGCTGAATTTGAAACTGGCAAAGCCGCCGAAAGGCGGCTTTTTTGTGTGTGGGAGTAAGGCGGGAAAGGATGTCGGGTAGTCTCGCGATTCGTTACCACGAATTTTGAGCCAACCCGACCTACAAGAGACAACCATGAGGAAACAGCATGTTCATCCGAAGCTTAACCGATTGCGATGAGATTATTGCCGGCGACGGCACCAAATTGCGCGAACTCTTACATCCCGAACGCGGGTACAAGTTCGGAGGGAGATATTCGCTGGCGCATGCGACCGTGGGAGTGGGGGAACGATCCCGTCCGCACAAAATGAAAACTTCCGAAGTGTATTTCATTCTCTCCGGAGAAGGAAAGATGCATATCGGGGAAAAAGAGGCGATTGTGCTGGTCGGTGACGCCTTCGAGGTGCCGGCGGGGGAGGTGCAGTGGATCGAAAACGACGGCTCCGAACCGCTGGTCTTTTTGTGCGTGGTCGATCCGGCCTGGCGGTCGGAGGATGAAGAGATTGCGGTGTATTGAGTGTTATACGAAATTGCTTGGCGAGCTTTTCGAAAGGAGAGACCATGATCATTGAGGATGGAACGCGCTTGGCGGTCGGGATCGGCATGGCGGTTTGGTTCGCGGCGGTGACAGCTGGTCAAAGCCAGGAACCCTCAAAGCGACTCATTGAGCAGCTTCGAGGAGAATGGAAAATGACCGGTGCAGTGATGAAAGAACCGGTTGAGTACACTGCCGATGGAGCGATGGTGCTCAACAACCAGTTTCTAGCGTTTCACATGATAGACGCGGCGGTTCCGCCAGCATATGAGGCCGTACTGTACATAGGCGTCGACTCGGCAAAGAACGAATATGTGGCGCATTGGATGGACTCTTTCGGCGGGCCGGGAGCAAGGGTGGCCGGAATCGGCCCCTTTTCCGACAAGGAAATCGTCATCGTCTACCCCTATGCCGAGGGCCTTTTTCGAAATCGGTTTGCCCCGGATTCACTTGGCAAGGGATGGACACTGACGATTGAATCAGAAGATGCGAGTGGGCAGTGGTCGCTCTTTGCCCATTATCAGATTGCACGCCGAGAATAGATCTTGTTGAGCGGATTCAGTAATCCCCCGCCATAGGTGGGGAACTGGAAACCCGACGATTTCCAATTCGCATAGTCACAGTTTACAGGCGCATAAAAACAGTTCTATATTCGAGGGATGTCGATTAGAGTATTCAGATGCACTTCAGACGGGCAGGCAGGATGCCTGCCGCGCACGGAACGGGCAGACGAGGGCGTCTGCCACGCACGGAAAAAGATGGCGGGTTCGAAGACGGACCCGCCCTACAAAGTGTTTGTATTCGCCCTTTTCGTGTTGGTTGTGCTGTCAGCAACCGTTCGTGCGGCGGAGTCGGTGCAGTATGCGCAGACCGATTTGCGGGTGCTGTATCTCTACGATGATCCCGCCCGCATCGACTGGCCGACGATTTATTATCTGAACGATCAGTATGGATGCAGAGTTGATCTTGCCACTATCAATGGGGGGACCGCCTTTCGCGCTACACGGCGCGAAATTGCCGGCCGTGAATTGATCGGTCACACATTTGACGTCGTCACCAACAGTTCAAGTCGCTTTGACTCGGTGTATGCGCGCCTCTGGCCCGATCGACGGGCGGACATCGTATTGATTGGAGATATCGATTCAACTGGTTTGACCGCGCGATTTGCCAAAGTGACACTCGCGCTTAAACCCCGCGCTGAATCGATGTTCAATATCTCCCGCACAGGAAAGTACACGTCCGATCAAACGGAACAAGCAGTCACACTCAACGCCAGTGAAATGTACGGGCGATATCGAGATCGAATTGAAAGAGAGACTCCTCAACTTCTATATGACGGGTATACAGCGCCGCAAAGTTTGTCCAAGTTGAGTCGGTACCAGATTGAGACACGTCTGGGTAAACCGGGAGCGGATTTCGTGGCGGGCCTTCGGCCGATTCGGCTGAGCGCAGTTATCGATTCACTGGTGCCGTCTGGCGGCATACGCACCGCGCTTTCGCGCAAGGCGGGAAATTACGCGGGGCTTTTGACTATTGCCGCGACGCAGACGGGCTTGACTCGGCTTCAGAGTATTGTCAACGCATACGACGAAATCACTGCGCTACGCGACGCCGCCAAACTGGAACCGTCGCTGGTACGGTCGCCCGAAGTCGGGCCGTATCTGGATGAACTGACCGGCAAAGTGCGTCGCCTTGCGCTGGCCGAATCTGGTTTTCTGTGGGACGGAAAGATTGTCGTGCGCGACTCGCCGTATGGGCCGAAAGTCAAATTTGTATCCTCTGTCGACGTAGCCGGACCGGCGACTGTTCGCATCTCGCGCGTGGTGTTTCATCCGTATTGGAGCGACGCGCCGGTGGTCCTGGATTCGGCACGCGAAACAGTCATGCCGCACCAATCGTATGTGCGGGAATATTTGCTCGATCTGGATACCCGCAAACTGACCTCACAGAAGTCGGACTCACTCAGGTTTTCGATTGAACTTGAAGCGGGCGGGATTCCGCTGGAGGCCGTTAGTACCCTGCCGGTCTGGAATGCCCCCAATCTGCGCGTGAGATTTGCGCCGCCGTTTCATTTTGTTCCGCCATTTGCCGCGCTTGACGTGGACAAGATTGTGACTTCGATGTCGCTAACGGTGATGGTTACCAAGCCGCCGGAGTTCGCCGGAACTGCGCGGATTAATCTGGCGACTCCATCGGGGATGTTCGCGGGGGCGTATCGGCAGGATCTCCAGCTTGAAAAAGGTCAGGGAATGGAATCGGTGCGGATACCATTTTCGGTCTCCAAGTTGTTCGAACTGGGAATACAGGAGGCAGTAGTAACGCTTAGTGTCGGGGGGCGTGAAATCGACGCCGACACTTGTCATGTACGGATTGCCGCATGCCAGATTCCTGATACGTTAACTATCGGATTATTACCTGATACGAGCGGGAATCTTGAAGATATCTTGCGGATGACCGAGGCCAAGTGGCAAGCGATTACTGACCGTACGCTCGAAATTGGTCAACTAAGTGCCTACGATGTCCTGTTGGTCGGATCGGGAGCACTGCGCGGTTATCCGTCGTTTCGCAAGATTCGCGGGCGACTTGAAGATTATCTCAATGGTGGTGGGACGATCGTGATCATGGGGCAGTCCGCCGAATGGCCTGCCAACCTGCTTCCGATCTCACTTTCTCCTGTGGCGGTCGAAATGACCAGTGCAGGATTTACAGTCGGCGATCAATCGCATGATCTTTTGCGCAAGCCCAGCCCAATCGCGGTGAGTGGGCTGTCTGCTTGGTTTACGCGGCCTACAAAAGTCATGGCGGCGGTGGTTTCCCCGGCCAGACCGATTGTGACTGGTCCGGGGGGAGAGATGCTGGTTTCGATCTCGACAATTGGTCGCGGCAAGATCATTTTCTGCGGATTGCCGCTGACGGATATGATTGGTGACCTAAATATCGAAGCGATTCACATTCTTGCGAATATTCTGAACTATTAGCGCTCGGCACTGTTTTGGTAGGTACTTACTTTTTTGGAAGAACAGACACGGCAGGGCATGAGTTCGACAGACACCAAAGCACAGACAACCCCCAAGCGATTTGACCGGATATTTCGGTATCTGAAAGGGTATCGTGGGTATCTCATTTTGGGTAGTGTGTCGGTTTTGTTGGCCAACGGTTTTCTGTTGGTCAATCCGTATCTGGTCAAAGTGATTTTTGATAAACTCGAAAAAGGGGAAAGCTCGGGGGTCATTCTCAAATTTGTCATCCTGATGATCGCACTGTCGGCGTTGGCCGGGTTTTTCCGCTTTATGATGCGACGGACGATTATCTGGATGTCGCGGCGGCTGGAGTACGATATCCGCGCCGAACTGACCCGACATCTGTTTTCGCTGTCGCCGTCGTTTTATGACACCAACCGAACCGGCGACATGATGGCCCGCGCGACCAACGACCTTGAAGTGGTCCGCCAGATGATCGGCCCGGGGATCATGCAAATATCGAACACCTTCGTCACGGTCATCATGGCGGTGTCTATGATGATCTATCTTTCGCCCCGCCTTACTCTCTATTCGCTGAT
>JBGAWZ010000053.1:0-8319 GCA_044227335.1 Candidatus Zixiibacteriota bacterium
GGGCTCGGCGTGATCGCCTCGGCCGGAGTCGGAAAAGACGAGCCGGATTTCTACTCCAATTTTCTTGAAGCAAACGACCGCGCCCTGCGCCGTGAAATCCGCAGAGCCAAAGCGCTGACCGCGGGAATCATCGGGCTCAACATCATGGTGGCGTTCACCAACTACGGCCGGATGATCACCACCGCCATAGAAGAAGAAATCGACATTGTCTTTTCCGGTGCGGGCCTGCCGCTGAATATGCCGCAGTTTCTGACGCCCAACTCCAAAACCAAACTAGTGCCGATAGTGTCATCGGGCCGCGCCGCCGCGCTCTTGTGCAAACGCTGGCTCTCAAAATTTGATTATCTCCCCGATGCCATCGTTGTCGAAGGTCCCCGCGCCGGAGGGCACCTGGGTTTTTCGCGCGCACAACTGAACGATCCTGAGTTCGCGCTTGAGAAATTGGTTCCCTCGGTGCTTGAGGAGGTCGGCCACTATGCCGCAGGGCACGGCAAGGCGATTCCCGTTATTGCCGGTGGAGGCATTTACACAGGGCAGGATATCAAGAAGTATCTGGACATGGGCGCGAGCGGTGTGCAGATGGGCACCCGGTTTGTCGCGACTAACGAATGCGATGCCGACCAGTCGTTCAAACAAGTCTATATCGATTCAAAGCCTGAAGACATTGTCATTATCGATAGCCCCGTGGGCATGCCGGGGCGGGCAATCCGCAACAAGTACATCTGCGATGTCGAAGCGGGGGAGAAACAGCCATACAAGTGCACCTACCACTGCATCTCAACCTGTGATTACAAAAACACGCCGTACTGCATTGCCCATGCGCTGATCAGCGCCCAAAAAGGACGATTCAAAAGCGGTTTTGCTTTTGCCGGCAGCAATGCCTATCGAGTGACCGAAATTGTCCCGGTAGCGGAGTTGATGTCGACATTGGTTGCAGAATATCATGCAACTGAAGCTGTCAGGGAAAGCAGAGTGGGATAGGGGCTATCCGCGAGTTGAGGGATCGAAGTCCCTTGTTGAGACACTGCGGCTATGAACAGCCGCTATGCCCAATTCATGGCATCAAAACATGATTCTTGCTGATAGTGACTGTCCCCTCCTTCTCCAACCCCTTCGCCGCTCTCGTCACATCCTCCATCGACCGACCGAGCTTTTTGGCCACACTCGCCAAACTCACCCGTTTCTTTGTCGTCAACTGGCGGATAATCTCACCGCGTATTTGCCGAAGTGAACCATCAAACTTTGATTGCCGTGACAACGGTTTGATGCCGGCCCTACGCGCAGTCATGTGTGTCGCGCCGTAATCCATCAGGGCGTTGTGCCAATCGCGTGAGCGGCGTTTTGGTAAGGCCCGCAACGCCACGTTTTCGAGATCACGTGCTGAAATCGAATGCGGTATATCCAATTCGGCGATCAATACTCGTCTGATATTCGTATCGATAGTCACGAGTGGTTCGTTAAATGCAAATATCAAAATCGCGCGCGATGTGTACGGCCCAATTCCTGGCAAGGTTTGCAATATGTCCGGATCTTTGGACATCTTTCCGCCGTGATTCTCTTCAATTTCCTCTGCCATTCTCCCCAAATACAACGCCCGTCGATTGTACCCAAGCCCGCTCCACATTGTCAGCAGTTCGCGATTGGTAGCTTTGGCCAGCGATTTCCAGTCCGGCCATTTCTCTACCCACGCAGAATATTTCGGAACGACTCGATCAACCTGCGTCTGTTGCAACATGATTTCGGCCACCGCGATTTTGTACGGATCGGTTGTCCTGCGAAACGGCAGATCGCGGCCGTGCCTGGCGTAGTATGCCAATATCTTGCGGCGGAATCGGCTGATTGATTTGGGGGAGAGGATGGGCATGGGGAAGTATAGTCGATTGTTCTTTGTAGGTCAGCATCCTCGCGGCGCCTCGCGGGCCCGGCCTTGCCGGGCGATGCTGACAACTCCTGTTCGGAACAGAGAAGGTCTGGGTCGCAAGGACCCATGACCTACCAAGAACTTCCCTTCGGTACCCCACAGCTTGCTGTGGGAACGGTGTGGGGCACCAAAGTCAATAGCCTCCCGTTGTCGGGTGAGAGCACCAGACACCACAGCGCCTCGATTTGACCACGGTCCCCGCACTGTGTATCTTTGTGCGTGTCTACCGCCACAGCATACTTGCCCGCGTCAATCTTCAAGCCCGCAATGCGAAGATATCTGTTTGCGCTTGGGATTGCCTATATCGCAGTGGTTGTCTATCTCTTGCTCGAAAAAGGGCCGCGCCTGTGGGGGCCGGCGATCGGTCTTCCTCTGGCAATCGCGGTGGCGACAAGTCCGCGCCTGACGGTGTATCAGTTTCTCTTTTGCCTGTTTATCGACATGCCAATCATTGATTCACCGGCGATTTATCTGATCGATGTCAGCGCCGGGCTCTTGGTCTTGTCAGCGCTTCTCGATACGCTGTTGAATCCGCAGATTCGTGGACAGAAGATTCCCATGACTTTCAATTATCTGGCCATCCTCGGAGCGCTGTGTATCGCCGCCTGTTTCAGTGTCGAACCATCAGCGGCCATCTTCCCTCTCGCGCGGGTGGTCTTCTTGTTTGCGGCCTTTTTGTCACTTGTACGATTGGGAAGTAGAATCTCTGTCTCCGAATCATTGCACCTTTTTCTTTTCCTCATGGCGGTCCATGCGATCTTCGCCGCGGTGCCGTCGATTGCAAGCGGGGGGCGAATTCGCTCCTTCGGGGTTGCAGGAACGGCGTTCGATGATCTGGCAATGCTTCTGGCGCCGTGCGGTCTGGCTTTCTTTCTCTGGTCGACTGATCATCGTCGGAAATGGTATCTGTCGGCTACTCTTATGATTGTTGCCGGTCTTATCGGCACACAAAGTCGATTCGCGATCTTGGTCTGCGCACTACTTTGTACGGCCGTCGTTGTTGTTTCAATGATCCACGCTCGCCGACTTCGATCTGTGAATGCCGACGCTCCGGCGATAGGAAGGCGTGTCGGTCTGCTTGTTCTCTGGTTGACCGCGCTACTTTTACTCTTTGTAATTTTGGTGCCTTCGGTGCTGGAACGCGCACTGGCCCGCTTCGGCGCCGCCGCTTCGACCACCCCCGGAGGAACAATTCTACTTCGCATGACTCTCTGGAAAGCGGCGATTAGAGTGTTTTTCGATCACCCGCTCACCGGAATTGGGCCGGGTGTATTTCGGTATGTCGATCAATACTACGGTTCGCTATGGTTTGGCTCGACCTATCCTTTCGTGCGAGGCCTTTCTGCTCACAACTTGTTTCTCCATTATCTCGCTGAGTCCGGGATTATTGGTGTGCTGGCTATGTTGTCGCTCTTTTTCAATCAATTCTTCCATGCGGCACGGGCCTGGAGCAATTCGCTGGCCACGGAAAAGACTTCTCAATTGACCGCACTGGTCGTGGTCTCATCGGGACTCTTGCTCACGGCTTTTCTTGAAGGTTCCTGGATGTGGAGTGCCACCGGTTTTGCCGCCTCGTACTTTATTGCCCAAATTGCCATTGTTTCCCGCGACGATATGGCCTACGTCGGGTCGTATCTGCCGTCGTAGCAAGAATTTGCTTGACGTCTTGCACGAAGTTGCTATTATGTAGGTGGCAGGATGCCACCGTGGATTACTCCCCGCCTCTTCACATCCTCATCGTCAACTGCAGAACAAATACATGCGTCTAAATAGTTGGTAACAACAAACCAAGGAGTGTGTCATGAAACGTTTCGTGCTGATGATGGCAATGACCCTGATTTTGCTCGGGACACTGAGCGAAGGAGTTAATTCATACTGCCGACCGTGGGTCGAAGGACAGGATCCGTCCACAAATTACAACGGTGACCACCCTTGGGGCGGAGATAATTCCGGTACTGGCGAATCCTCGGGAACTCCCAGACCTGTTATCACATCGTATTTTCAGACCGGAATTGGACCAATTGACATGGTCTTGAGAGTTGTCTACTCAAAGTATTTTATCACATCACCTGCCGCTCGAAAGACCGGACGGACTGTGATAACAACCGCGCCTAATACTGGCACAACGACAGGTACCACCAGCTCATCCAGCACAGGAACAACCAAAACCGGTAACGAGTGAGGACGAAGTAGCTATGCAGAACAACAAACAAGTTCTGGATCGGCTTTCGTCGTCACTGGTCGGACTGATGCAACCACTGCTTGACCGAAAGGACTTCTTGGGCGCGCTCGACCGTTATGAACGGTTTAGATCGTCGACCGAAGAAGTCAATGGTAGCATGGCGGTTGCGCATCACCTGGCCTCGAAAGCCCATCTGGCAATACAGGACCTTACGAGCGCACTTAAGTGTGCCCGCCTGGCACAGGCGTCGGCCTCCAAAGAAGGCGATACTCTGGTGCTGGCCGAAATATTTCTAACCCTTGGGTCGATCCTGCGTGATATGGGACAGGTGCGCGAATCGCTTCGCGCCTATTCCGACGCCGAATCGATTTTCCGCCGCAACGACCATCTCGAGGGCCGCTGTCGCGCTCTGAATCAGATGGCGGGTGTCTATTTCAAACAGACCGACTATCGTCACGCGCTTTCCACGTTGCTTGAAGCAATGGAAATGGCGCAGGAACTCGGTGACCGAACAAAGATCGCTTTTATGATGGGTAATATCGGGCGAATCTACACCTTCATGGGAAATCTCGCGGAAGCTGAGCGTCACCTCAAAACCAACATCGAACTCTCCGATGATCTGGGTGATCAGCTCGAAGTTGCCCGCGCTCAACTGTCGCTCGGGTATGTGCAGATGCAACGCGGTGACTACGATCAGGCCGAGCAGTCGTTCGAGATTGCCTACCCAATGATCATCGCCGCCGCCAGCTCTCGCGACGAGGCGATTTGTCTGTCGTATCAGGGTGAACTGGCGCGACGCCGCAACTTCCTGCCTGAAAGCCAGACCCTGCTCGACAAAGCTCTGCAAGTTGCCGAGAAGGTAGCGCCGGAGACAACGCTGGTTGGTCGTATTCTCCGTCAACAGGCCGAGACGGCGCTGTTATCCAGCAACTCACGCCTGGCAAAACGACTAATCGCTCGTGCCCTCCCGATCATGGGTGGAAACGGGGACCGGGTCACTTGTGGTGCGCTGTGGAAACTAAGCGCTGTGATTTCTGCGACGGAGAAAGCCGAAACCAGCCACGCATCCATGAGTAAGTCGCTGGATCTGCTCACTGAAGCCGGTGTGCGATACGAACTGGCCGAGGCGCTTTTGGCCGCCGGAAAACTGGCGGTCTATAGTTCGCGCCAGCGGCTGACCTACTTATTCCGCGCCGAGGAGATGTTCGAAAGCGGCGGCATGAGTTCGCGTCAAAACGAAGTACAATCGGCTATTGAAAAAGTCGAGGCCGACTCCCGCAGTGGGATAAAGGCCGGGCGAGTCGAAGTCGGCGAATCGAGTGTCGACTACATCACCTGCGCGCCGTCGGTTGCGCTCATCAAAGAGCAGATCGTGCAGTGCGGTCGTCCCGACCTGCCGATTCTGCTTACCGGTCCTACTGGTGTTGGCAAGAGCCAATTGGCGAAGTATTTCCACTCAATGGTAAGGCCGCATGGGCCGTTCATTTCGATCAACTGTGCGGCTGTGCCAGAGACCCTTTTGGAATCCGAGCTTTTCGGATATTTCCAGGGGGCCTTCACCGGTGCAGAACGGCGTAAGCTGGGCCAGTTTCAGGCCGCCAACGGCGGCGTATTGCTCCTTGACGAAATCGGCGATATGCCTCTCTCGCTCCAGGCGAAACTGCTTGGATTTATTGAAAACCGCCGGATCACTCCGCTTGGTTCGGTTGAAGAGATCGAACTGGATGTTTGCCTGATCGCGGCTACGAATCAGCCACTCTTGAAACTTGTCGAAGCCGGTAAATTCAGAAGAGATCTGTATTTTCGGCTGTCTGGCGCAAGCTTCGATATCCCGGCCTTGAAAGATCGCCGTGAGGATATTCCTCTTCTGGCCGCCCATTTCCTCCGCCGGCGTGGACTGCTTGGCGAACATGATCCGGTGCCCCCGGATCTGCTTCGAAATTTCATAGCCCACGAATGGGACGGAAATATTCGCGAACTCGATTCTTACATTCGTCGAATTGAGGCAATGGGTGAGTATGTCAGCCACGGTGACCTGCTTGGGGCTTTCTCGGCGGTCGCCAGAAATCGCTTCTCAACTTCGACGGGAAACCTCTTTGAACAAGTTGAGGAATTCGAGCGAAAACTTCTGGTGCAAACTATGAGAGCGGTTGGTGGCAACAAGAGTCACTGCGCTCGCATTTTAGGCATCCACGAAGCGACTGTGCGGACAAAGCTCAAGCGGTACGGTTTGGATGTGTCATTCGATGCTCCCCAACCGGGAATCTGCTGAGCTAGATCGACCGGGAGCACACTAGCGGAACGCTGGTGTGTGACCGCCGGCATTCGTTGGATCTTACGATTCGATAGCGCCATCACACTGGCGGTAAGCGTTTGAATAATAAACGCTTACCGCCATTTCTATGGCCTCACTCGTACAAACATACGATTTAGATTCCCGCGAATGCCAATCCTCAATTATGTGTGGGGCCTGTTAACTCTCTTACATTCAACAGATTAGTAACGTTGGAGCGTGTCCGTTGAGGGAACGGGCACGAAGGTTGCAAACATCCTGACTGTCATATTTCTCCAAGGCGCATGATCCAGCGCTTGGTAGGTCCTCTTTTCTTTGGTACAGGACCGCTCGCACGAGAGGGGAGTGCGGGCGGTTCTTGTTTTTATAACACCCTTGCCGACTTGATTTTATGCTTTTCAACATTCAGTCGTTTTCTGTATGTTGACGACCAATGAGCGTCTTTTCTTTGGGACTTATCGAGACCCGTGGCCTGGTCGCCGCGATCGAAGCGGCCGACGCCGCCGCCAAAGCGGCCAATGTCACACTGTTGTCAGCAGAGCTACTTGGTGGTGGCATCGTCACACTCCGCATGCAAGGTGATTTGGGAGCAGTGCAGGCGGCCGTCGAGGCGGGAGCACAGGCCGCCAAAAGAATTGGTGAAGTCATCGCGGTGCGTGTGATTCCTCGTCCCGTGCCCGAATTGGCCTCGCTCGCGCCAGCGCGCAAATTTCAAAATCGCTCCCCTGAACTCAAGCAGGCCATTACACCAAAGTCGGTTGTCCCGACCAATGTCGCTCCCGAAAAAATCCCCGAGAAAACGCGACCCGAACCTGCGCCGACTACACCCAAACCAAATCGAGAAGTAGTCGCACACAAGCCGGTTCATTCAGATATCTCCAAACCTCCCGCAGTTGCGCAGGAACGTCGAACGCCTCCTGCGCCGGCAACTGTCCATCACGCGTCCCCGGCACATTCGCGCCCCCAGTACAATTTCGACGAACTGGAAGCGATGTCGGTTGTGCGACTTCGGCAGTTTGCCCGCTCGGTCAAAAACCTCGGAATCCAAGGGCGCCAGATTTCAATGGCGAACAAAACACAACTGCTTGAGGCCATCCGTCAGGCTGTATCCGCTTCTTGAATGAAAGACAATTCATATGCAATCACTCGATGGTAAGATAGTAGTCGTTACCGGCGCTTCACGGGGCATAGGCGCGGCACTGGCCCGCCGCTTTGCGCAAGAGAATGTCCGGCTTGTCCTCTGCTCCCGAAAGAAACCGGACCTCGACAAAGTCGCCCGTTCACTCAAAATGAACCCGCGTGATATTCTCACTGTCGCCGCCGACTTGTCGAAGAGTATTGGCGTGAAGAAGCTGGTTAACGCGGCCTACAAGAAGTTCGGCCGAGTCGATGTCTTCATCAACAACGCTGGTGTGTGGCATATCAAACCGCTACTTCGGGAGACCGAGGCCGACTTCGATTGGATGATGAACACCAACCTCCGGTCGGTTTTCTGTTCCATGCGCGAGCTGATTCCCCGGATGAAAAAGCAGGGGGGCGGGCAAATAATCAATATCTCTTCCGGTGCGGGGAGAATACCGTTTAAGAATCTGTCGATCTACTGCGCGTCGAAGGCCGCCCTCAATATGATGAGCGCGATCGCCTCCATCGAACATCGCAATGACAATGTGAAAATCTGTGTCTTGTCCCCCGGCCCAACCGAAACCGATCCCCGCAAATTCAAGCCACAACCGAAAGCCAAAGTCACCGCGGAGCAAGTTGCCGATATGGCGGTCGCGCTGGCTCGGCAGGATCAATCAGCGTATAGCTGGCATGTCGATGTCCGCCCACTCAAAACCGAATCAGAAATTCCATTTATCTGCTGTACCCCATCCTGCCCGAACACATGAACGGGAGGTCAGCGCGCGCCGACCTCCCGTTGTT
>JBGAWZ010000054.1:0-5301 GCA_044227335.1 Candidatus Zixiibacteriota bacterium
ATGATGATGACATGCTTAAACGAGTCGTCGGCAAACGAGTTGAGGATATCGCGAATGTACAGCGTGAGTGTTTCCGGCTGGACTGTCGAACCGCCGTTATACCCGTAGAGCGACCGAGTCACGCCGTAATTGACTGTCGGCGCGACCAACGCGTTGAGCCGCTGGGAAATGCCGATTGAAATATCTTCAGGAATAATACAGTCAGTGGCAAGCGACGTGGCGCCGTGGGCTTCGATTGTGCCCACCGGCAGAATTATGGTATCGACTTTAGAGGGAACTAACTGCTGAACTTTGAGCCAGGAAAGGCGGGCGATCTGGCGTTCCACTCACGGCTCCAGTTTGGCAATCAGACGTTCCATAATCTCCTCGGTGTGGCGGGCGGTATCATCATCGCCCTCGAATCGATACTGATTAATATCGCGCGCCATGATCTCAAGGTCGTCGGCGCTTTCGACCACATACCATATTTCCAGTTCCGACCAACTCAGCTTGGCTTTAGTAAACGCACGAGCAACGTCGGAATAGATATGCGCCGATTTCCAGTCGAAATCAGAAAGATTGATTTGTGGCGCATCGGACATCCCGATGACATAATAGCGTCCTTCGGGGGTGGGGCCGAACACTGCGTTGGATTCGCGGAGCATCCGAAGAGCCGTGGTCATCATTGGTGACGTGATGGTTGGAGTTCGGCTCCCGATCACCAGCACATGTTTGTAGCCGGCCTCGAAACAATCGCTAAAGACCGCACTGATTCGGACACCCCAGCGATCGCGGGCTTGTTCGTGAACGGTGAGCTTGGCGTTTTCGCCTTTGCCTTTGCCACCGGCAACTTCGATTGCCTTCTTCGCGGCGCGACGCTGTTCGGCCTGATCGTTGTGATATAAGCGAACGTCGATGCCGTCGACACCCAGCGCATTACCCACGGTGTCAAGAATGAAGGCTTCGTGAAGCGCGCCTAGGTCCTCGCCGCGAATGAGTCCGAGCGCCATTGAGGAGCCGTCTTCGCTTGGCTCCTGCAGACAAATTGCGACAACCGATTCGTGTTTTTTCTTTGGTGACATACGCCTTCTGCCTGACTTTTTCCCTGTTGCCGCCCAATATAGAAGGGGAGCTACGGGGCGTCAAGCGTTCGCCAACAAATTCTGAAAGACAAGGAGGTCAGCCGACGTTTTGTAGCGAGGGAAACAGATTGAGCAAGAAAGTCGAGATGCGGGTGAGCAAATTGAAAAAGATAAGCACACCGACAACCATGAGCAGGCCGCCGGAGATGATCTCGACCGCCCGGAAATGGCGCTTGATAAATCCGAATGCGCCGATCAGGTAGTTAAATAAGATAGCGGTGAGAATAAACGGTATGCCCAGACCAAGCGAATAGACAGTGAGGAGCCAGACTCCCTGGCCGACATTATTCTGCTGTGCGGCGAGAGTTAAGATTGAGCCGAGAATTGGTCCGATACAAGGGGTCCAGCCAAAGGCGAAGGCTAAACCGATCAAGAGCGCGCCCCAGATTCCCTTTTTCTTGCCGCCACCGTCCAGATGAAACCGCTTTTCATAGTTCAGGGCGTTGATACGAAACAGCCCGGCCACATGAACGCCGAACAGAAATACAACCACGCCGGCAATTCGATTGAACAATTGCAGATTACTTTGTAACCACCGGCCGATACTGCTGGCGCCGACGCCGAGCGCGATAAATACGATTGAGAAACCAATGACAAAAAAGAGGGTGTTGATAATCAGACGCCGGGTTTGTTCTCCCCTGCGGGTCGAGTCGGAGAGTTCATCGATACTGACTCCCGATATGAATGACAGGTAACCCGGTATCAAGGGCAGTACACAAGGCGATAGGAATGACAGGAGACCGGCCAAAAAGGCGGTGGGAATTTCTACTGTCGGACTGGCATTGGCGACCTGGTCGAGCATACTACCTCAAGTTTTCAGTTATACCGCAAAGCGGGACGAAAGTCGAAAATTACAGGGAGGAATGCGATCAGTCAACGATCATTTCTTGCGCGCAATCGACCCAAGCTCCTCTTTGACCAAAGCCAGGAGCTGGTCAGAATCAATCTTGGAGACAATTCGCTGAGCTATCCGTTCGGCCAGCATGGCGGTAAGTTCTTTGGCAAACGGACGCAACTGCTCGACCGACATTGACTCAATTTCTTCTTTCCAGGATACACCGGCCGGGCCGGCCTTGGCAAGCGATGAAACCTCGGCGATCGGCGGATCGGTTTCTCGCGATCGAAGCAGTTCGATTTCTTTTTTGAACTCGTCGATGAACTTTTCGACTCCCTCAACCCGGTTCTTTCCCCCACCGACTGCCGGATGGGCGGCAGTGGCCGGCGTGATCGGATCGATGATCGACGAGGTCTCGGTCAATTTGAGTTTCTGCGAATCAGAAGCCGGCTTGCCCGGCGGCGGATTTTTGGACACGCCCGAGGCATCATCACGCATCGAATTGACAAACCAGTCATAATCGTGAACCTGTCGTTCAACCTGTTGGTGAAGTGCGCTGGGATCGGTCATCCCGTACTGATCGCGGACAAGCTCTATCTTCCCAGTTCCGGAGCCGTCTATCTTGTGCGGCGGTTTGGTGTTCTGCGGTTTGATATCGCCGGAGCCGTCACGAATGGACAGCATCTCTACTTTGCGGGAATCGCCCATCGCGTCGTCGTCAGGATTTCCCGCAAACGGAGTCTCCATTGGAACCGTCTTTTTCTTGCCTACTTTTCCAGTCGAGGTCTTATCCATGTCTTCTGAGGCGGTGACATCAATTCGGTCGATCCCAAGCGCGGCATCCAAGAAGGCATCATCGACCGGAAGGGTCGGCGCGGCCGCAGGTATTGTCTTTTTGGGTGCATTCGAAACCTGCCCCAGGAAAATATGAACACGCTGGAGAAAATCGCCCGGTTCAACCGGCCGAGGAATGACAACTTCCGGCGGAAGTGAGACCGTTGACTTGTCAGGCGGTTCGATAACCAAAAGGGGAATAGATGAAGTACGCGGGTCGCTTTGCAACTGATCATAGAAGGCGCGTTGACCGGAATCGACCAGTTCGCCGCCGGTGACAATCAGATCGGGACGCCCAAATTGGAGGACCTCCGCCGCTCGATCCGCGCCGCTGACACCGATGACATCGTAACCGTTCTGCCGAAGGAGTCCTTCGACGACATGCCGAACGGCATCCGATGCTTCCGCTACCAGTACTTTCTTGGCCATCGCTATGCTCTATTTGTCCGTTCGGTTCTGCCGTTCTTTCAGGTGGCTGGATGCTTCATCCAGAAACTTCCGTTCCGACTTGGTCAGACTCTCGATTCCCTCGGCGCTGATTTTATCCAAGATAGCGTCGACTTTCCTCATGATCTCGCCGGCTTCCTCGCGGCGTTTTTAAAGCTTAGCGGAGGCCCGTCGATACCGCAAGTCTTTAACTTTTCTGCTTAGGTAGTTCCAACGCCAGTCGAATTTAAGCATGACAAAACCGGCCAAGGCGCCAC
The DNA here is from genome assembly GCA_044227335.1 of Candidatus Zixiibacteriota bacterium. GTDB lineage: Bacteria > Zixibacteria > MSB-5A5 > GN15 > FEB-12 > JACRAV01. The sequence continues at coordinate 3,495 of JBGAWZ010000054.1, forward strand.
CGATGTGCGCCATATGCGCGACATGCTCTCCCGAGGTGAAAATGCTGAGGATCAATAGACCCGGAATCGCCCAGCGGACTTTCACCGGCAGTAGGAAATACAAATAGAGATACCGGTCGGGGAACATGAGCCAATAGGCGACCATCACTCCCCAGATCGCGCCCGAGGCGCCAATCGTTGGGATCGGCTGATCGGAAAAGACGGCAAGTGTCCCGATCGCGCCGGCGATGCCGCAAATGATATAGAACCGGGTAAACGACTTTGTTCCCCAGGTCTGTTCGATCTCGGTGCCGAACATCCACAGAGCGAGCATATTAAAAGCGATATGCCAAAAACCGGCATGCAGGAACATGTAGGTGAACGGCTGATAGATAAACTTCGGGAATTCGCTGAAGAAATAGTGCGGGGTCAACCCAAGCAAAATTGTCAGGTCGGGAAACCCGGCGACAAACCGGGGCGCATTTTGCAAAAGGAACATAACCCCATTGATCAAGAGAAGCCACTTGATAGAGGGGGTCAGGGCGCGTGGTCCGATAGCCGGAGCTCCGGCAGTCGAATATGAGTCGTAACGGGAGGTATTCATTCTGTGTCGTCTATTATCGGCAAATTCCCCGTGGTCGTTATCGGTGTCCGGCTGGTCAAAAACGCACAAAAAACGGGCCGACAGTGGTTAACTACCGGCCCGGACGTTTACCAGAGTTTACCGCCTAATTCAGAACTTTTTCAAGCCGAGCGACAATCTGCGATTTCGGCACCGCGCCGATAACCGAGTCGACCACCTGGCCATTTTTGAAAAAGTACAGGGCCGGAATCGACATAATATTATACTTACCGGCGGTCCGGCTATTCGAGTCGACGTCGATTTTAGTAATCTTTACCTTATCCCCCATATCGCGGGCGATCTCATCTAAAATCGGGGCAATCATTTTGCACGGTCCGCACCAGGTCGCCCAGAAATCGACCACAACTGGTTTGTCGGACTGCAGGACTTCGGCTTCAAAAGAGGCATCGGTAACTTCCAGCGCTTTGCTCATTTATGTCCTCCAATAGACATGATACGTTTTTCAGTCTTAACCGGCACTTCGGTCAGTCGGTTCCCGCCGACTCCTGGCGGTTGTACGAACCAATCTCACTTCCGGTTCGGGAATTTCTATGTCCCTACCACTGAACCGTCAGCTTTGACAGATAAGCTACCTTCCCCGGCCGATTCGGGCAAGGGGCAAAAATCGGTTTTTCTGGATGTGCGCTTGAATCCCTGTCTGGGGAAGGTATATTCGTCCGCGAGAGAATCGTATGCGAGCCCTTGTACAAAGAACCGGCGGGTGTGAAGTCTGGATTGATGGCCAACTTCGCGCCAAGACTTCGGCTGGACTATTGGTCCTATTCGGAACCCGTACTGGCGACGCCTTAGAGTCGTGCGCCGCGCTGGCTGACAAAGTCGTGCATTTGAGAATTTTTCAGGACAGCGACGGAAAGATGAATCTCTCGGCGCTCGACACCAACGCCCAGATCATGATTGTCTCACAATTCACACTCTACGCCGATACTCGCAAAGGGCGAAGGCCGGCGTTCACCGACGCGATGGAGCCGGTGTTGGCCGAGAAAATGTACGACTCGTTTGTACGGCTGGTGGCCGCAAGCGGATTGGTTACTGCAACGGGAGTTTTCGGGGCTGAAATGGATATTCGCTTTAACAATACAGGGCCAGTTACGATTTTGCTGGAGCACGATGTACAATAACGTCGTCGAATTCTCCCGCCGAAGACCAGTAATACTGGCTTCCGGCTCCCCTCGACGGCGGGCGCTT